>JBGAPB010000021.1:0-31058 GCA_044221525.1 Blastocatellia bacterium
TGGATGGCCCTCCGAAACTCCATTCGTGCTTATACTTTCCACCTTCACTCGTACTAATTTCCCAAGCCCCTTTAATGGCAACTATTGATTTATTACCAACATTCTTTACCTTCAAGAAGCCATCGCCATAACCTTGTCGGCTCACTGATAACGTAGCAGAAGCTACAACAGGCGAATTTTGCTGATGAGAATTCGATATTCTCATAGGTGTTCCCACCCTTTCAGCCCCTCCATTCGGACGTGATTGAGCGTTTAGGCATGTCCACGTTGACATGCTTATTAAACATACGCACACTGCGCGAACGCCAAGAAAAATAATCTTCGTCATAACCTGATCTCCTCCGAAGCCCCAGACTCACTGAGCCGAGGCAAAAAAATATCCAGATAGCACCGCCAAAAGGCGGCCTCCTTTCGATAAAAAAATACTTTCGTACCAACATTCTAATAGGCTGTCGTCCATTCAGGTGCAGTAAGCTCCACCCAACCTAAACCCGTCCTCACCCATGTCTGACAACAGGTCCACGGCCAACCATCGGAAATGTAGAGCTTGCAATATTCAAACACTTCAAGCTCTTGTGTATTTGTTACTGATTTAGTGGTTGCCCCCATGCTATTGGCTGAGAATGTCAATAGAACAAGCAATGCCAAAGTAGTTGCGAATTGGCAAAATCTTCTGAACATATACTGGCCTCCTGGTTTTAGAGCCTGGTAACAACTCAATAGAAAGGAAACCGCCAGGCTCCTCTGCCAATAAGCAGTGACTTGGAGCAAGATCTCGCGAATATGTCGTGCGAGCACTAGTATAGTTAATACATTACCAAGGCGATGTTAGAGATGATGTTAGAGATGATGTTAGAGATGATGTTAGAGATGATGTTAGAGATGAACGGCAACTTTAACTCGAAATCAAGCACTAACATTATTTTTGAAACGACTTTGGGGTGGCGAGTGGATGTTACTTACACAGCTATATGTGTGTCAATAGGTATTCCTAAAAATACGATATTTTTTCATATCAGAAGAAATACTTACAAGCAAGCATTTACTAACTCAATAAATCCTACATACGTTATCCAAATACCTTGCATGCTATTTACCGTTTTAGCTCTTCACGAATCAATTTTGAAACCGGATTCCACGGGCGAAGCTGAGAAACAAAATCCAGCGCGTGTTCGGCTCCGCGTTCTTTGACCATCTTTTGCAGTTCGACGGATTGCGGATCGCCTTCGCCGGCAAAGCCCAATGCGGCGGCGCAACCCTGAATCAGAAAGGTCGGTTCTATGCTGTAACGATAAGCCAGTTTGGCGGGGCCTATCAGGCGGTCGTCGGATTGCAGTTTGCGGATCGGATCGCGGCCTACGCGGGCGATGGTGTCCATCAACGCGGCGTTGGAAAAACTGGCCAGGATTTCGTTGATCAGGTTGCCGTAATGCAACGTGCGCCCGTGTTTTGAATGCAGCGCGCTTTGAGCTTCAAGCATTGCGCCGACTACGGCGCGATTGACGGCTTCGTCGTTCATTGCTTCGTGAATGTACTTGTAACCTTTTTGGTAACCCAGGTAAGCGCAAACTGCGTGGCCGCAGTTCAAAATGTAAAGCTTCTCTTCGATGCTGGCCGGGAAGTTGTCCACACCTTTGAACGGCGGCAAAACATCGAAATCGCCTTTGACCTGCAAGGTATCAAACAACACATCACCCGTTGCGTCGGCGGTAATCACCTGCCGCCCGGTTTCGTCTGTTTCCTGAGCTGAAACGATTCGATCCGAAATTGCCGCATTGAACCCAACATAATCCTGCACGACCTGAGCGAACTGAAACGGTATGCCCGCAAAAACCAGTCGTTCGATTTGCGAACCGGCATTCTTCAAATTCTCGCAACAGAAAATGTCCAGCGGACGGCGCACGTCGGATTTGACGCGATGAAGAATTGCTTCTGCCAAAGCGGTGGAAATTTCAGGCAGGTTGTCAGGGCGAACTGAAGTGTAAATTTGATCGGCTTCCGCGATTTCGCGAGCAAAGGCTTCGCCGGGCATGACGACTGCGCGAACGCCGCGAACTTCAATGGTGGTTTCGACCACGCCTTTGGTCGCCACGTCGAATCCGTGCCGGTTGATCGAATTGACAACTTCTTCGCGTCGAGCGGCAAAAACGACTTCGTGGCCCTGCATAGCCAGCGCCACGCCCAAAGCTCCCAGCCCAACTCTTCCTGCTCCGATAATTACAACTCGCATTGCTACCTCAATAATGCTTCGACTTTTGCCAATAATTCTTCAAAAACCAGATTACGCTTGCTCAAAAAATCGTCAGCGCCGGATTGCAAAGCTTCGATTTTGTCTTCGACGCCTTGCCTGCCGCCAAGCAGAATCACTGGAGTTTCGCGTTTCGACTTTCGCAACTCGCGGCAAACGTCGAATCCGGATTTGTGTTCCAGCAGGGCATCCAGCAGCAGCAATTGATAAGTCTGAGCTTGAATCGAAGCTCGTTCAAAAGCTTCGCGGCCATCGCGCACGCAATCAACGAAGTAGTTTTCGACTTCCAGTCCACGCTGCAAAATCGCCGCCAGTTCGTCGTTGGACACGGCGACCAGAACTCGCTGGACACCGGGCAGAGTTTTAGTCGGCAACCCTTCGGTTAAAAGCGTCTGGTGTGCCAGTGACAATTTCGCGGTGCCACCCATCACAGGCAATAACGCCGTCATCGCCGGTTGGACTTCCGACAAAGTCGCCGACATCAGCCTGGCTTCAACCCGCCGCGCCTCAACCATAGCGCCAAGTTTGGCGAATGCCGCGCGGGCTTCTTCCAGGTGAGCGCGAGCGGATTCAGGCCGTCGTTGCGTCAATCGCAATTCGCCGATGGCCGCGTGGCTGAGCGCGGTGCGAAACGGATCGCTGATGGTTTCGAAAATCGAAAGACTTTGGCTGAAACAGCGGTTGGCTTCGTTCAGTTCTCCGGCGAAAACATGAATTTGTCCGCGAGTGTAAAGCGCGCGAGCCATCAGGTTCAGCGCCGGATCAAGCGAAGTCGCAGATTCGGCTGCTTCCAGTTGTTGACGAGCCTGAACCTGATCGCCGAGTTCGGCGTGAATCAGCGCCAGATCGAACCCTATCAAAACCTGTTCTTCGATTGCGCCGCGTTCGCGCGCGGCGGCCAGGCCTTTTTCAAAAGCTTCGATGGCCAGCTTCGGTTCGCGGTCGGCCTGAAGCACACGGCCAAGAATTCGCTGAGTCCGCGCGTAAACCGTCTGCCCATGAAGCTGAACCGCCTGTTGAACATTAGCTTCGGCGGCGGCCACATAACCTTGCAGTAGTTTCAGTTCGGCCAGATCGGTCAGCGCGACAGCTTCGGCTTTTTCCAGTTTATGCTCACGCGCCAGCCGCAAACGGTCTTCCAGCAGTTTTTCTACCGCTCGCCACGAACCCAACCGGGCCAGCGCCCGCGACAAACTGCTGTAAGCTTTCAGCAACAACCGCACATTGCCAGTGGCTTTGATCTGCTGAATCGCCGATTTGTAAACCGGCACAGATTCTTTCAATCGGCCTTCGGTATAAAGCACCAGCGCCTGTTGCAATTGGACGCGGCCTTCCAGCAATTGATCGCCGGTTTCTTCAGCCATTCGAGCGGCACGCGCCCAGTTGTACCGCGCGCCTTCAAAATCGCCTTCTTTCCAGTCCACCTTGCCCATCAGGTAATGAGCTTCGGCTCGCCAACGCAGGTTGCCAGCCAACCTGGCGGACGACATCGCCCTATGCAGTTGATCGCGCGAACTAAGCAAATCGCCTTTGTTTACCAGCGCCCGCCCCAAACTGGCGTAAGCTGCTGCCAGCCCGGTTTCGTCGTCCTTGCCTTTTTCAGCCTGCTGATAAAAAGCCAGACTGCGCTGCAAAAACTCAATCGCCAGATCAAGTTGTTTGCGTTCCAGATAGACCCGCCCAATCCAAAGCAAGACGCTGGCCCGAAACGCGGCGGGCAATGGAATCAAATTTTTTGTGTCGTTGTATTTGTCCAGAACTTCCAGCGCGGCATCGTGGTCGCCTTTGTTCAGGTTGGATTCAGCCAGAAGCTGACGGACGCTGGCTTCTTCGCAGGCATCGCCCGGTAAATCGCTCAGCCGTTCAGCCAACGAAGCCATTAACCCGGCAGTGGTATTGCGCGGCTGAGCTCCCAGCGAAATGACTTCGCCGGATTCGTTTTCGATCAGCTTGAAAGTCAGCTCAGGCCCGTTGCTGCCGAAACGAACAACATCTCCATCAGCCAGAACCTGTTCGGAAACGCGCGTATTGTTGACGAATGTGCCGTTGGTCGAACCCAGGTCGCGTAACAGAAAATCGTCTCCCAGGCGTATGATTTCGGCTTGTAAACGCGAGACAACGGACACCGGCAAGCAAAGCGAATTTTCCGGCCCTCGCCCAACGGTGAATCGCTGGGCTTCCAGCGCGACTCTGCGGTTTTCGTTGTTGAAAGTCAGATGGATTTCTCCACGAACACTCATCCTGTATCTCCTTCTGCTGAGAATGGCTGGAAGTATACACATCAGCCACAGTTAAGCCGACATTTTTCTTGACCGGTTGAGGCTCGCGGCTATAATCGCCAACGATGTATTCAGTCAACCGACTGCCCCGCTGATTCTTAACTCGCTGTTTTACCTGTTGTTTTTTTACGCTGCCGATTCGCCTGCCGCAGCATTTATTTTGAGGAAATCTCGAATGTCGTTACCGCTCAAGATTGGAGTTCTTGCTGAAGCACGTTATCTGATTCAAAACCAACCAACCGGATTAAGCAATGAGTTAGTAGCTTTAGGTCACACAGTCAGCTTGATTGATCCCCAAAAAGCATTTTATCGAATGGGCAACGATCAGTGGTTTGCCGGGTTGGATGTCATTGTCGGGCGCGGACGAAGCTGGGCGCTGTTGGGATTGCTCAATTGGGCGGAACGCGGAGGATGTTTGACCATCAACCGCCAAACGGCGATTTCCGCCGTCCACAACAAAGCCCAAATGTCTATTGCACTGGCCGGAAGCGGATTGCCGATTCCTGAAACCTACTTCGCCACGGTTGAACAGCTTGCCAAAGAAATTCCCGCCGAAAATTACCCGATCATTTTGAAGCCGATTTTCGGCGATAACTCGCGCGGATTGCTGGTTATCAATTCGCCCGCCGAAATGGCCGCAACTGATTGGCCTGAACCTGTCGCGCTGGCTCAGCGATATTTCAAAACAGACGGTTACGACCTGAAGCTTTACGGCATAGGCGATCAAATCTGGGCCGTCAGAAAAGTCTCTCCGTTCAACGCCACCTCAGAAATGGACAAAGCCAAAGAAGGCCTGGCTGAAATCACGCCGGAACTGACAGAGCTTGGCCGCCGTTGCGGGCAACTATTCGGCCTGGATTTGTTCGGCGTGGATTGCATCGAAACCGAAGCCGGAGTGCTGATCATCGAAATCAACGATTACCCGAATTACACCAACGTGCCTGCGGCAAATGAACGATTGGCGGAATACGTTGTTCGACAAACCGAAAAGAGGAAATAGACAGGATTTACAAGATTCACAGGATTAAACCCAACCGTCTTTTCCATCAATCCTGTTCATCTTGTAAATCCTGTCAAAAAACACCCATGAAAATTGGCGTAATCACCAAACGAGAAAAAGCCACCAAGACCGGCTCTGTAATGCAGGAAACGATTGGCTTGCTGACCGGGCGCGGAATTACGGTTGAACAAATTTACCCAGACGACCAGGCGATCAACATCGCCGAAGTCAAAACCGACTGCGACCTTTACCTGCTGAAATCCGGCACCGAAACCGCTCTGAGCCTGGCCGGAGTTCTGCACGCCGCCGGGGCAAAAATCCTGAACCCTTACCCGACCGTCGTCGCCATGCGCGACAAGATCATTTCAACCAGGGTTTTGATGGATGCCGGAGTTCCTCTGCCGGAAACCTTTTTCGCCGCTCATTCCGGCTTTCTGGTTGATGCTTTGAAAGACGGCCCGCTGGTAGTCAAACCATTCTGGGCGGCGTCACAAGGCCGAGGTGTGCGAATCATCCACTCCGACGACGAACTGGAAAGTTTGACCACCGACGAAGGCCTGTTTTTCGCTCAACGCTTTCACCAACCGGACGGGCTGGATCACAAGCTTTACGTCATCGGCAAACAAGTCTTCGGAGTCCGCCGCGTCTGGCCTCCCAAAACTTTGGAAGACAAGCTCGGCGAACCATTCGAGGTCAGCGGAGAGATGAAAGAAATTGCCTTGAAATGTGGGCAAGCCTTCGGCGTCGGACTTTACGGTGTGGATGTGATTACCAGTAAAGGCAAGCCGTTCGTTGTGGACATCAATACGTTTCCGGGATTCAAAGGAGTGGCAAATGCGGCAAGTTTGTTGGCGGATTACATTACGGGCGAGGGAGCCAAGTGATTAAGTTGGCATACTCTTCGACTTCCGAAGCGCCCCAAATGAGAGCAAGTTCTTCGATGGCAATTCTGATTGGCAGACTTTGCGGAATCAGCAGGACGCCCGGACTGTCTTGCTTGGAAGTGAAACTGGCAAAATGTACGGGCATTGTGCTGACATCGTGCGAAACCAGAATGCGCCCTTCGCGCGCGGCGATTTCCAGCACTTGTTCGTCGGGCAGGCCTTCAAGCCCGGCTTCGTGTCCTGCCTGAAAATCCATAGAAGGGTGGCGATTACGCAATGCGCGCACGATCTTTTTATTGAAATCGTAATCGGCTTGAAAACGAATTGACATCGAATTGTCAGGCTGCGGTTTTAAGTCGCTCTTGTTTGGCTGCCGTCAGTTTGTTGTAAAGCTGAGGCCTGTTGATTCGCATGTCTTCCCAGCTTTTTTGGCGAAGCTTTTCATACTCAATGTCGCCTTGCCGCAGGTATTCGTCAACTTCTTCGCGGTTGGCCAGGTAATAAGCCAGCGAGCCGTACACCAGTTCTAGCGTCAGCGTGTCGAAGTTCTCTACAATGCTTTCAGGTGATTCACCGTTGAGCCAGTTGATGACCACCGAATCGAGCGAGATGCGAGTATGAGTATCTGCGACGCGATACGCGATTCGTGGTTCGCCTTCAAACTCAAAGCTGAGTTGTGTGACATACGGTTTTGATTCCATCAGTTTCTGTTCCATAGCGAGCGGATTCTAGCCCTGTTTTGACTGCTGAGTAAATCGAATGAGGTAAAAGAATGAAACTGCACTTTATGATTGTCCGCCGAGTCCCGCCGGTTCCCAGCCCTGTGCTGGTGGAGTGTTACGACATTCTGCGCGGGCGCGGATACACCGTCACCGAAGACATTGCCGAAGAGATTTTGCAACGGCCTGACTTGATGAAAATTGATGCCGATTTGTATCTGCTGAAATCGCACACTGAATTGTCACTGGCTTTGGCGGGCGTGTTGTTCACTCAGGGAGCGAACATGCTGAACCCGTATCAGTCGTGTTCGCTGATTCAGAGCAAGATCATCACATCGAAGCTGTTGCGTCAGGCCGGAATTCCCGCGCCGGATTCGTGGGTATCGAACGATCTGAATCTGGCCAAATCCCTGCTCGAAAAACATCCGCTGATTATCAAACCTCACATGGGGCATCGCGGAGCGGGCGTTCATCTGTGCCGCACGCCTGAAGACATTGACAAGATTCCTGAACCAACCACGCCGATGATTATTCAGGAAGCGATTCCCGGCCCCGGCGAAGACCTGAAAATTTACTGCGTTGGCGATCAGGTGCAAGGCGTCCGCAAAGCATTTTCCGAAAGCAGCTTTTCCGTCGCCGGTCGTCACGGAGAAATTACCGACGAAGTCCGCCGCATTTCTCAGCGCGTGGGCGAAGTTTGCGGCCTGGGGTTGTACGGTTTGGACATTATCGAAAGCGACCGTGGCCCTTATGTCGTGGACGTGAATTACTTCCCCGGTTACAAGGGAGTGCCGAACGCCGCCGGGTTGATCGCCGATTACATTGACGATTACGCGCAGGGGCGCGTGTCACTGAAGACACCAGTTTGATGTAATGACGGGGAGACATGGGGACTGGGCGACGGGGCGATTTGTCGACAGAAAATTTATGAAGCAAACACACTGAAAGAATACCTTCGAATGACAACTAAGCTCTCCCTGTCCCCCCGTCTCAAAGTCCCCCCATCTCTTTTAGCGCTGCTGGCCGAAGGCTTCCTGACTCGGCTGAGTTCCGGCGTGATTGGTTTCGCGCTGCCGCTCTTTGCATACAGAAAGATGGGTTTGAGCCTGGCTGAAACCGGCGTTTTGCTGGCCATGAATCAGGCCGCCGAACAACTCTTCAAACCGTTGATGGGTTGGGCGGCGGATCGCATTGGACTGAAACGCGCTTACACCTTGGCAATCATCGGACGAAGCATTGCCGCCTTGTGTTACGCGCTGGCGGGTTCGCCCTGGCAGATTTACTCGGCGCGTTTTTTGCACGGAGTTTCTGAATCGTTGCGCGAACCTTCGGTCAACTCCCTGATTGCCGAAAACGCCAAAGCGAAATCCGTGGCTTCGACCTTTGCCTGGTACAACACGGCCAAACAAACGGCCAGTTCCATAGGCAAAACCGCCAGCGGATTTTTGCTGACGCTGTTGCTGGGCAATTATTCAGGCGTTTTTCTGGTTGCCTTTGTGCTGTCCATTCTGCCGATCATTGTTGTCGCCCGATATGTCCGCGAACCGCATCCGGCAGGATCAACCACGGGGGACACGGGAAGCACGGGGGAAAACAAAGATGGTTTGGAAATTCTTCCCCGTGATCCCAGTGCTCCCCGTGGTTCAAATTCTTCGATCTTTTCTTATGCCGTGCTCGGATTTTTAATTTCCTGCACGGCTCAGATGATTGCGAATCTGTTCCCTGTGCTGGCGACTGAGTACGCCCATCTGACCGAAGCTCAAACCGGGTTGATTTACGCCGTGACCATTGTCGTAGTCATCATCGCCGGGCCGGCCTTTGGATGGTTTTCAGACAACGTCAGCCGCAAGCTGGCTCTGGCGGTTCGCGGATTGGCCAACACGCTTTCTTCGGCGTTGTTCTTTTTCTTTCCAACCTTTCCCGGCCTGGCCGCAGGCAGCGTGATTGACGCGGCTGGCAAAGCGGCTTTCAGGCCGGCCTGGGGATCGTTAATGGCTCGCGTGTCCGGGCTTAATCGAAAGCGGCGCGCTCAAGTCATCGGCCACCTGAGTATGGGCGAAGGCCTGGGAGAAATGCTTGGCCCTATGCTTGGCGGGTTTCTGTGGCAAACCTGGGGCTTAGGAGTAATGCTCGGCGTCAGAGTCGTGCTGGCCGTCATCGGAGAAATTTACGCAGTGATGATTGCTCGTAAAGAAGAATAAAAATTCGACAGGATTTACATGATTCACAGGATTAACTGCTTATCTTGTGAATCATGTAAATCCTGTCTAAATTCAGTTTGGAGACAAAATGCGAATCTGTTTTTTGATGGAACCACCACGAAGCTCGACTTCGGTGACTTATGAAGTGCTGAACGGTTTGAAAGCCAGCGGGGCCGACGTTGAAGTCGTCACCGAACGCAGCGGGTTAATTGACCTGGAAAATTTCAAGTTCGATTACGACGCTTACCTGTTCAAATCGCACTCGCCTTTGGCTGAAAGCCTGGCGGCGGCGGCGCATTATCGCGGAGCCAAATTGCTGAACGAATATCCGGCGACGATGAAAGTCCGCGACAAGGTGTTGACCTGCACTTTGCTGTTGCAAGCCGGAATTCCCACGCCACGAACCTTCCTGACTGATTCGATTGAAACCTTGAGACCGATCGTTCAGAAAATGCCGATCATCGTTAAACCTTACCGTGGCCGGCGCGGAATGGGCATCGAAGTCTGCCTGAACGAAGCCGAGTTCAACGCACTTGTCGCTCGCCGTGCGGCTGATGCTCCGGGCGATGAAGACGACGGAGGCGAAGACGGAACTGCTCTGGGTGAACGATTGATCTTCGCGCAGGAATACGAAGAGCACGAACCGTTCGATTACAAAGCCTACGCCATTGGCGATTACGTCCACGCCATCAAGCGCGTCTTCCCCGCCAAAACCAAGGAAGAAAAACTCGGCACGCCGGTCGGCGATGATCCTGAGTTGGTTGATTTGGTGCGGCGCTGTGGAAAACTATTCGGCTTGCAGCTTTACGGAGTTGATCTGGTCAAAACTCCGAAAGGATATTCGGTGATCGAAGTGAACTGCTTCCCCGGTTTCAAAGGAGTCCCCGAAGGCGGCGAGCGCATCGCCAAATTCATTTTGGAAAATGCAAAATAACCTGAAGCGTGTGCGTAATTCAGAGATTATGAAGTCCGGCTCCAGAGGAGCCAACTGTTTATAGCAATCGGGTAGAATCGCCTCTCAAGCTCCATCGGAGCGACCTGTGACACAGGCCGCTCCGATGGAGCTTGAGGGGCGCAGATTCACTCATCTATAAACAGGTCGCGCCGCTGGCGCTAAAACCATTGAAAATGTGGTGAGTGACACAGTTTTCAAATAACCTGTGAATGAGGAGTATCTGCTATGAAGTACAAAATAGCCTTTCACGTGATTTGCCTTAGCGCGCTACTTTCGGCGACTTGTTTTGCCGGAGTATTGAATGTTGAGTTCGTTGATATTTTCGGAAAGCCAATTCCGTATGTGACGGTCACATTCACCGGGGATTTAATGATAGGGTCAATTGTCACAGAAGCAGATGGCAAAATTGCAATTAACTATCCTTCAAGTGGAGCAAGTCCATCTTATTGCCTTGGCTTTCGCTCTGCGTTTTATATGGAAAAACCTGGCTTTCGCTTTAACTTAGAGAGAGGCGATTATTTTTTACGTGTGCCCTGTAATGATTCGCCAGTAATGAATCTCAAAATTCTCGGCACTGACTTGCCGCCGCTCACCAGCGTGTCAGCCGCTGATTACCAGCCCAAATTTACCAGCGATATGATCGCTACTGCATTCGGTGACAGTATGGCAACTGCGACTGAATTGGCCACGCTGCCGCTGAAAACGACTTTGGCTGATCGCAGGCTTATCATCAAAGATTCTGCTGGCACGGAGAAAGCCGCTCGGCTGTTGTTCGTTTCTCCGACTCAGATCAATTACATCTCGCCCGAAGGACTTGCTCAGGGAAAAGCCATCGCAGAGTTGATGGATGTGAACGGCAACGTGCTGAAGGTTGGTTTTATCAATACTTCCCCAATTTCTCCGAGCATCTTCACCGCCGATGCCAGCGGTCGCGGCGTTCCTGCCGCAGCCACTGTGCGAGCAAGCTCCGGCTATCAGGTTTATGAGAATGTCTACCGGTTTGACCTGTCTCAGCAAAAAGTCGTTCCGGCGGAAATTGATCTTGGGCCGGAATCCGAAACTGTCGTGCTGGTTTTGTTTGGAACCGGATGGCGGCAAATCGAGCCTGCGGCAAAAGTGACTGTGAAAATCGGCGGCATAGATTGCCCGGTTGAATATGCAGGCAAGCAAGGAACGATTGAAGGTTTGGCTCAAATCAATGTTCGGTTGCCACGAAGCTTGATCGGCAAAGGCGAAGTTACTGTGGAGGTCGCCATTGACGGAAGCAGAGCAAACCCGGTGCAGTTAATAATCAAATGACCGGGCTGATAAAAAGTCTGGCAACATCATCGTCGTGTGGTGACATCAGAGAGTCCGTTTTGCGCACCCCCAATAAGCAATAACTACAAAAGAGGTCTGAGAGTTCAGGCTGTGGAGAAAACTTAGGAGGAATGATCTTTTATGAGTGAAAGTATGAAAAATAACCTCGGCGGCACAAAGTTGCTGCTGGTTTTGCTGGCTATGTTCCTGGCTGTAGCCGTAGTTTCGGAAAGCGCTGTGATTAGGTTCGAAGTTTCAGCCAATTCAGAGAAAAAAAACAAAGATAAAAAGAAGTCGAAGTCAGAGGACGACGACGAACAAAAATCCAAAGACAAAGAAGATAAGAAATCTGAAAAGCTGGCCAAAGAAGACAAGAAATCGAAATCTGCGGCCAAATCAAAAACGTCAGAAAGGCCAATGACTGCACCGGCAGTTTCAAACGAAGAACTGGAAGCCATTCACGCCACGGTTGAAACCGATCCGGTTCCGAACGGCGGCGACGCGGCAGACGATCCCGCCATCTGGATTCATCCCACCGATCCGACACAAAGCACAATCATCGGCACTGACAAACGCGGAGGGCTGGCCGTTTACGATCTGAGCGGCAAGCAGATTCAGTATCTGGCAGACGGAATGATGGACAACGTTGATTTGCGCCAGGGCTTCATGCTTGGCGGTCAAAAAGTCGCCATCGTTGCCGCCAGCAATCGCAAAGACAATTCCATAGCTTTGTACAAAGTGAACCAGCAAACTCGACAATTGGAAAACGTAGCCGCTGGCTCGATCAAACATGGCGTGACAGCTTACGGAATGTGCCTGTTTCACAGTGAGAAATCCGGCAAAACTTATTACTTCGCCACCAGCAAATCAGGCGATGTCGAACAGTGGGAATTATTCGACAATGGAAGCAGCAAAGTCGGCGCGAAGAAAGCTCGCAGCTTCAAAGTCGGCGGAGTTATTGAAGGTTGCGTGGCCGACGATCAGTTAGGTCAGTTTTACGTCAGCGAAGAAGCCATCGGCATCTGGAAATACAGCGCAGAGCCGGAAACCGGAACCACGCGGATTCAGGTGGCAAAGGTCGGCGACGGAAACTTGTTCGCCGATGTCGAAGGTTTGACGATTGCTTATGGCCCGAATGGAACGGGTTATTTGATGGCTTCCAGCCAGGGCAATCATTCGTATGTGGTTTACCGCCGTGAAGGCAACAACGAGTTCGTCAAAAAATTCCGCATCGCCAACAGCGACAAAGTTGACGGCGCGGAAGAAACAGACGGCATAGATGTTACGACGGCGAATCTTGGCCCGGCATTTCCAAACGGAGTCTTTGTCGCTCAGGACGGGTATAACGACAGAGGCAATCAGAACTTCAAACTGGTTCCATTGCAATTAATTCTCAAGTAAGCACTTAGTCCGGTTTCGCAAAATTGAATATCGGTCTAAACTCCAGATCGTAGATAGCGCGAAGAATCTTTTCGGGATTCTTCGCGCAGTTCGTTTTTTTAAGAACCAAAATCTTGTTGCTCTACCTCACAAGGAGAACACCCATGAAACAGAAATCCCCAGCGCTTTTGGCCGGAGCCATCGCACTTTCCTTATTGGTCACTTCTCTTTCTGCTCACGCCTTTCCGCAGAAGAAAAAGAAAAAGTCTGCGACAGAAAATTCTCCGCCAACCGTTAAGCTTGAAACCAGCGCTCCGGCGCAAGCTCCCGCGTCAACGGAACAGGCGACATCGCCCGCCGGAAATTCTCCAAGTGAAAAAGACCCGCAACGCGAAGCCTGGCGGATCAATGTCGAACCGTACGCAATCATCGGCAGCGGCAGACCCGGCAAAGGCGCAGCGGATTTTGATAAACCCGACGGCGTCGCCTTTACTCCCAATGGTTGGTTGTTGGCGACTGACGCCAAAAACCATCGCATTCAGGTTTGGGATGTGAAAACAAAAACCCGGTTGGGCGAATTCGGCCACGGCATCGTTGGCGGCGAAGTCGTTGACATCGCCGTTACACCAAACGGCCTGGTGTTGGTCACAGACCAATTGCTCAATCTGGCCTACGCCTTTCGACCGCCCAAAGCAGGAGAAACCAATGAAAAAGGCAAACCGTTGCCGCCTTACGAATACCAATTCGCGGGCACACGTTTTGGCGAACAAGGTTTCGACAAACTCGGCGGCATCGCGTCTGATTCGCGTGGCCGCATATACGCCGTTGACGCACATTTGAACAATGTCTTTCGCTTCACGCCGGATTTCAAACCAGACCCGTCCTGGCGCTTTGAACGTAGTCGCGCCGACGGCAGCACCTACCTGCACGGATGCGAAGGTATTGCCATTGACGAAATCAACGGCCAGCTTTTTATTGCCAGCGAAAAAGACGCCATCATTCAGGTCTTCGGCTGGGAAACAGGCGCTTACAAAGGCAAGTTGATTGGCGCGAACAAAACCGAAGCAGGAGCGCCAACCGGGAAATCGGTTTTTTCCGGTTCCGTCGAAGGATTGGCGCTAGCCACTGGACACCTGCTGGCAGTTGACGAAAGCGTTGGCCACATTCAGGTTTTTGACATTGCCCAGCTCAGCGCTTTTAACATGGATTTGGAAGCATATGGCGCAGCGGGACGCAAACCGAATTCGGGGTACAAAGGATTCTTTGGCCACTCCCCGACGGTAGATTTTGAAGACAAGACCAACAAAACATTGCAGCAACAAGTCAAAGACGGATCCATCATTCCGGGGCAAGCCAATCCGCCGGGATATTTCTGCTCGCCGGATTCCATCGCCAGTTTTACGGACAAAGCCAGCGGCGAGTCATACATTGCCATCGCCGACCAATGCAACTTCAGGCTGGCCGTTTATCGTTGGTCGGACATCAACAAGGCAATGACGGCGGTTGTTGCCAGCACTGTCAGCAAAACTCCTGAAGCACAAGCCGAGGTCACAAAGAAAAAAGAAGTCACAACAAAGAAAGGCAAAAAGAAACACTGAGTAGGTTTTGGTGTCACAAATCAGCCATAAAACAATACGAGGAGACTCTCTGTGAAACGTTGCCCTGCTTGCCAACGTGAATTTACCGACAATTATACTTTTTGCGATCAGGACGGATCGGGCCTGATCGCTGTGCCTGAAATGAAAGTCAGGCTGACGATTCATCACCCTGACGGCAGCGTCCACGAAATCGTTCTTCCGGCAAAATCTGTCACGATTGGCAAAGCTCCAGAATGCGATGTTGTCATACCCGACGGGGCAATCAGCCGCCGCCACGCTGAGATAGAAAAGCGCATTGACGGTGTTTTTATCAAAGACCTGAACAGCCTGAACGGAACTTTCGTCAACAAACAAAAAATTAGCGCTCACGAAATCCAACTTAAAGACGGCGATGAAATCGGCATCGGACGAGCTAAGATCGCTTTTCGCCTGGAACCGCTGACTCCAATTGAGTTTCAGACAACAGCCGAAGACGAACTGCCGCGTGTGACAGGCACAATAGAGGCGATAAAACCATTGCCGCCTCCACCTCCGATCGCCAAAACTCCGCCGCCAAGTCCGCCCAAACCACCTACGCCATCAGAACCCGATCCGCGAATTACTGTGCTGGGCATTGAGATTCCTGAAGCCAGAAATCCTGCGGCCAAAACAGATTCGACGAAGTTCAAAGTTCGCCAAACCGGAGAATTGGAAATCGCGGGCATAAAGCCGCAATCAGAGTTGATAGAAAAAGCGCGGCGGCTGGCCAAGCCAATTTTATTGGATGGGCGTTATGAACTGACGGAGCAACTGGCTCAGGACGAAAACGGCACGCTTTACCGAGCGCGAAGAACCTTGCTTGGCGATGAAGTTGCCATTCGCGTGCTGCGGCCTGAACTGGTCAGCGACCCGGTGGCCGTCGAACGTTTCCGTCGTCAGGCCAAGGTTGCCGCACAAATCAAACATCCGAATTCGGTTCAGGTTTTCGACTTCGGCCATTCGCCGGAAGGCGCGGTTTACATCGTCGAAGAATTGCTGTCTGGAAAAACCCTGCGCGATCTGATTAACGAACAGCGCGCTTTGAGTTTGCCGCACGTCGTCGGGTTGATGAACCAGATTTGCGGAGCCGTTCACGCGGCGCATATTTACGGCATCGTTCTGCGCGGGTTAAAGCCGGAAACCATTTACATAGTTGAAGGACAATCCGGGCACGATCAACACGGCCATGAAACAATCAAAGTAGGCGGTTATGGGCTGGCCAAAATTGACGATTCGGCTGTTCCAACCGGCACTCAGCCTGAAGCAAACCAGCCGCTGACCGGCCCGCTGGGCATTCTGGGTTCTCCGCAATACACGTCGCCTGAGCAATGGATGAACCGCCCGCTGGACGCGCGGTCGGATGTTTACGCGCTGGGCGCAATTCTGTTTGAATTGCTGACCGGTTCTCCGCCTTTCACCGAACAGTTCATCACCAGCCATCTGAGCGCGCCAATTCCCGATCTGGCCGAATCTGGCCGCAGCGACCTGGACGAGAGTGTTGCCGAAGTCGTCAGCCGCGCCCTGGCCAAAAAGCCAGAAGACCGACAGACCTCTGCCTTGCTGCTGGCTGAAGAGTTGCAGGCGGCTGCGGGCGCACGAGCCGGAATTGTCGCTCGCTTAACCGGCCTACTGCCGGCTGAACCGATTGTCGTCCCTGAACGATCCATCACATCTTCGGGTGAAATTTCGCTGCCGACGGTGCTGCCGCGCAAAAAAGTTGTCGGCCACGGAGCTTTCAATCCGGTAGTCATCGCGCTGATGGTCGAAGCCTTTCTGTCGCGACTGTCCAGCGGAATGATAAAAACCGCCGTGCCGCTTTACGCTCTGCTGGTTTTCGGCATGGAAATCAGTTCTGTCATGGTTTTGGTGCTGGTCCAAAACATAGTCCCGCTGCTGTTGCGTCCGGTGTTCGGATCGTTGGCTGACAAATACGGCAAGAAAAAAGTTTTCATGGTTTCGCTGACAATTCGCACTGTGGTCAGCGTGCTTTATGCCGTGGCGACATTGCCGCTGTTATTCGTCATTAGCTTCATTCGCGGCGTCGCCGATTCCGCCAAAGGCCCGTCGGCGTCGGCGATGATTGCCGACAACACGGATGAAAGCCACATCGCACAAGCCTATTCCTGGTACACGACCACAAAATCAACTTCGGGCGGCATTGGCGAAGCAGTGGCCGCTTTCGTGCTGGTTTTTCTGTTGGCGATTTATTCAGGTTCCACGACCATCACGGCCAATATTGCCGTGCTGGATAAGGTCACACGCTCCGGCGCGAACGCCGAAGAAATCGTCAAAGATGCCTCAACCATCAAAGTCGGCGCTCCGCTGCCCGGCAACGAGGCCGACCCAACGGCTCACAAAGTTATTCGCATCGAACGCCGCGAAATGAAGCTCAGCCAGGTTGCGATTGAAGACCTGCCCAAAGTTGTGGCTCCAGCGCCGCTGAAAAAAGCTCTGGTCATGATCTTCATCGCCTCGACAGTTCTATCGCTGGCCTCGCTGTTGCTGGTCGCGCTTTTCATTCGGGAAAAGAAGCCCGAAAAGAAAAAAGACAAAAAGGACAAGAAGGATAAATCAGCAGACAAAACAGAATTGCCGGAAGCTGCAGAACAACAACCGAACGTTTGGGCTTTTGCATTGCTGGGAACTGCGCTGACGGCTCCGGCTTATATGGTGACGGGCGAGTTCTTCACCATCCTGGCTGTCAAGCTGGAAGTCACTCCCAGCGCTTTGGGCTGGATTAAGATAGTTTCTGAAACCTTGGTTCCTCTGCTGTTCGGGCCGTTTTTTGGCTGGTTGGCTGATCGCATCGGAGCGAGCAAGGTTATCGCGCTACGTTCTGTGGCCAATCTGGCGACTTCGGCGTTGTTCTGGATTGTGCCGTCGTTTGCGGGAACGGCGCTGTTGGGAGTGATGATGGGGGTTGCGCGGGCGGTTGACGAAATCGGCAAGGCTGCATTCAAACCCACCTGGGGAGCTATCTCGGCGAAAGTTTCCAGCTTCAATCTTTCAAGCCGCAGCCGGACGATGGGAATTCTGGAAGGCGGAGTTGACGCGTCCGACCTGGCTTTCCCGGTGCTGGCCGGAGTCATGCTGCAATACCTGTCGCTGGGGCCGCTGATGCTGGTGCGCGCGGCGCTGGCAATTGTGGCTGAAATCTACGGCTTTGTGTTGATGCGAAAATATAAGATTTAAGCGTCACCTGATTTGACCTGCCGGTTGTACCAATCAATCGTCTGTCGTAAACCTTCGTCAAAACCAATTCGCGCGCGGAATCCGAATTCGCGTTCCGCGCGCGAAGTATCCAAACAGCGACGAGGCTGGCCATCGGGCTTCGTTGCATCCCATTCGATACGACCTGTAAAACCTGTCAACCTGACAATCTTCTCAGTCAAATCCTTGATTGAGATTTCAAAACCCGCGCCCAGATTTACCGGTTCCGATTTGTCGTAACTTTCAGCCGCCATGACCAAACCTTCGGCGCAATCTTCAGCGTGCAAAAACTCCCGCGTAGCCGTGCCGGTTCCCCAGCAAGTAATATGATCGTCATTGCGTTCAATGGCCTCGACGCATTTGCGGATTAGCGCCGGAATGACGTGCGAGCTTTCAGGATCGAAGTTATCGCGCGGCCCATACAAATTCACCGGCAGCAGAAAAATCGAATTGAAATCGTATTGCTGGCGATAAGCCTGTGACTGAACCAGCATCATCTTTTTGGCCAAACCGTAAGGCGCGTTGGTTTCTTCGGGATAACCATTCCAAAGTTCGTCTTCGCTAAAAGGCACAGGAGTGAACTTCGGATAAGCGCAAATGGTTCCCGTGGCGACGAACTTCTTCAAACTCCGCAAGCGGGCTTCTTCCATCAACTGCACACCCATC
Organism: Blastocatellia bacterium; assembly: GCA_044221525.1. Taxonomy (GTDB): domain Bacteria; phylum Acidobacteriota; class Blastocatellia; order RBC074; family RBC074; genus RBC074. The sequence goes on from JBGAPB010000021.1 coordinate 18,458, forward strand.
ATCAGGTTGTCGTAAAAGTATTTGCCGGGATTGACGCGATTGGCTCCGATGCCACCGACCACGGCAGCCAGGTGAATCACCAAATCCGGCTGAGCGTCGTCATACATTCGCCGCACGTCTTCTGCATCTACAAGATCGTAATTCTGGCTGCGAGGTATGAAGATGTTTTTGACTCCGCGCTGGCGCAGCTTTTCGACAACGTATGAGCCAAGAAAGCCCGCCCCGCCTGTTACAACCACTCGTTCGTAAGGAAACTTATCTGCCATAAGAAAATGATGAAATCGGAATGATGAATGATGAAGCGGAATGTAGATGCAAATTCATCCTTCATCATTCCGCCCTCATCATTTCTACAAATTGTGTTTCTTCTTTAACTCCGCCAGGTCTGCGTCAACCATCCTCGTCACCAATTCACGGAAAGTAATTTCCGGTTGCCAGCCGAGCTTTTGCTTTGCCTTAGTCGCATCGCCAATCAATAGGTCAACCTCCGCCGGACGGAAATAGCGCGCATCAATTTCAACGTGTTTTTGCCAGTCCAAGCCCAGATGGCCAAAAGCTTCGTTCAGCAGCTCTCGCACTGAATGGGTTTCGCCTGTCGCAATGACGTAATCATCGGCTTCGTCTTGTTGCAGCATCATCCACATGGCGCGGACATAATCTTTTGCATGTCCCCAATCGCGCTTGGCGTCCAGGTTTCCCAGAAAGAGTTTGTCCTGCAATCCCAGTTTGATGGCCGCTGCCGCCTGAGTGACTTTGCGGGTCACAAACGTCGCGCCGCGTCGCTCGCTTTCGTGGTTGAACAAGATGCCGTTGCAAGCAAACAGCCCGTAACTTTCGCGGTAATTGACCGTAATCCAGTAAGCGTAAAGTTTGGCTACGCCATAAGGGCTGCGCGGATAAAACGGCGTAGTTTCGCTTTGCGGAATTTCCTGAACCTTGCCGTAAAGCTCCGACGACGAAGCCTGATAAAACCGCGTCTTGTTCAACCCGGTTTCACGGATTGCTTCCAGCAATCGCAAAGTTCCCAGGCCGCCAACTTCAGCGGTGTATTCCGGAATGTCGAAACTGACGCGGACGTGCGATTGCGCGCCGAGGTTATAAATTTCGTCGGGCTGAACATCTCGCAAAATCTTGTTCAGCGAACTGGCATCATTCAAATCTCCGTAAACCAGCTTCAACCGACGGCCTTGTTCGTGCGGGTCCTGATAAATGTGATCCAGCCGTTCGGTGTTGAATGTGCTGGCGCGGCGAATGATGCCGTAAACTTCGTAACCTTGGCCAAGCAAAAGTTCAGTCAGATAACTGCCGTCTTGCCCAGTAATGCCTGTGATAAGTGCTTTTTTCATAACAGATAAAATCAGAAAGATATGGAACAGGGTTACAGGATGAACACGATTAATGGTCAATCAGTTCAATCAAGGTTTTCAATCCTGTTCAATTCTGTAAATCCTGTCGAAACATTTTGCCTGTGAGTTAGGAGCGAACGAAGCGCGAATACTACAAGCAAGCGGAAGCCCCCAGCAAATCAATGCTGCTCGCAGTAAGAGTTGGTAAATCAAAGACGATTTTGAGGCTCGCTTGTATCGTTGCTAAATCGAACCAACACGTGCGGCGTTGAGCGGGATTCAGCTTTGCAGTATGGAAAGGTCGTTGTTCTTTCGGCTGAAGAGATAACGGTTAATGACAATAACGGTGCGATACGGCGCGCGTGAGCAAGCGGTCAACTCACGCGCGCTACTGTGCATACCGGCTATGGCAACGAGAAGACGATCACCGTCGAAGAGCCAGCCGGGACTTGCCAGAATCCGGAGGCGCTGCCCGAAACGGCGGCGACGTATTGTTTGCCGTTGATGGCGTAAGTAATCACTCCGCCGTTCATTGCTCCGCCGGTGTTGAATCGGTAAAGCGGTTTGCCGGTTTTGGCGTCCAGAGTCAAAAAGTCTCCAGACAATTCGCCCGTGAAAATCACATCGCCCGAAGTCGTCGTGACCGCCGCCAGCATTGGTTTGCCGGATTCGTACTTCCAGGCGACTTTACCCGTCGAAGCGTCAACCGCCGTCAACCATCCACGTGCTTTGTCCAGCGGATCGGCAGTATGAGTGCCGCCCATGTAAATCTGTCCGGGAACAAAGCGGGATTCTTTGGCTTCGCGGAATGTGCCGCACCAATCCACCGCATTGACGTAAAGCATGTTCGTTCGCGGATTGAATGCAGGGCCGTTCCATTGCACGCCGCCCTGAACGCCGGGGCAAACACGAGTTCCTTCGGTTGATTTCAGCGGGACTTCCACATTGAGACGCGTGGTGACTGGGACTTCGTAAAGATGCTCTTTGGTTTCCCGGTCAAGCACGTGCATCAAACCGTCTTTGCCGCTGACGGCTACCAGTTTTCGTTTTTTGCCGCCGACTGTGGATTCAAACAGCGGGCTGACTTGAGTGGTGTCGTAATCGTGCGTGTCGTGCGGAGTCGCCTGGTAATACCACTTCAACTTTCCGGTGCGGGCGTCCAATACCAGCATTGTGTTGGTGTAAAGATTGGCTCCGGCGCGATTGTCGTCGTGAAAGTCCGGCGCGGGATTGGCCACAGGCGCGTAAAGCAATCCGGCTTCGGCATCCAGCGACATAGGCGCCCAAACGCCGCCCCCGCCGGTCATCATGATTCGAGCGTCGCTCCAGGTTTCCGATCCAGGCTCGCCCGGTTTTGGAATCGTGTTGAACCGCCAGACCTGTTCGCCGTCCTCCAGGTTGAATGCGCTGACCCAACCCGGCACTCCCTGTTCGCTGATGCCCAAACCCATCAGCACCAGATTTTCAAAAATCACCGGAGCCATGTTGAACGAGCCTTCGTTTTTGGATGAATCAACAACTTTCTTCACCCATAACTCTTTGCCGGTTTCCATATCCAGAGCGAACAGATAACCGTCGGTGGTGCCGCGAACGACTCGGCCTTCCTTGATGGCTACGCCGCGATTCGGCGGCCAAACCTCGATGGAACGCGGTCGCCAGTTGTGTCGCCATTTTTGTTTGCAGCTTGTCGCGTCAATCGCAATCGTCGAGTTGCTGGTGGTGATATACATAACTCCGCGATAAACGATTGGGTTGTTGTGAAAAGCCTTGGTGTCGCTGGCCTGATACATACAGGTCGGACGCAACGTGGCCGCGTTGCGAACGTTGATCTGTTTCAAGTCAACGAACCGCTGGCCGCCGTAATCGTGATTCGACAACAGCCAGTCGGTCGAATTCGTTGCGGCAGAATTCAGTTCAGCCTGAGTTGGAAATTTTGCCGATGGAGTTCCAGCGGGAGCCGCGTTTTTCGCTTCGCTTGACTGAGCAATGGCATTTTCTTTCGATCCGTTCTGAGCCTGAATTTTCAGTTGTTTTAACGAAGCGTCGGCTTTCAATTCCTGGTCACCGGATTTGTAACCGTTTGCTTTCAACATCAGAGCGACGACGTCAACATATTCCTGGTCTTTCATGGTGCCGCCCGCACCGTAAGGCATCTGGGTTTTGGTGATGTAAAAAAGATCGTCAACCGATTTGCCTGCCCATTTGGTCATGAACTTTCCGCCAACCAGAGCCGCAGCCGTGCCGTTGTCCATTTGGTTGCCGTGGCATTTGGCGCACTTGCTGTCGTAAAGCGCCTGACCTCGCGCAGCCTGAGCATCTGTAAAACTGGCTTGTTGCTGGGCCAGCAAGGCTGGATGATTCAAAGCAGAGAAAAGGCAGAAAACAAGGAAACAGGCAGATAAACCGGTCATCAGCCTGCCATGATTGGTTGATGGAACGCTTATGGTCATTGTAAAGGCCTCCTGAGTTTCAAGAATTTTCTTGCGAGGTTGTTTGTATCTGGTGCGCTTCAGCGTGCCGCCATAAGCCTGGCTTGTCAAGATTTCGGCCTGGAATTCGTAACCGGAATTTTCAGTCGGCACAATGCAAGCTGACAGTTAGCGCTACAAAATCAAGGGCAAGGAACAACAACTGAATCCAGTTTTTGATCCTTGCCCTTTGGTTGGTGTTGACCCCGTTTATCTTTGACGGTCAATCAATTTTTGCCGGTTCCATCTTTGGCACCAGCAGGTGAATCACGCACCAAGCCACAAGGTACGTGCCCCCTGCAATGATGAACATAGGCAGGTAATAGTTCGGATTTTTGTCCAGAACCTTTCCGGCATAAAGCGGCAAAACGATGCCGCCCAGCGCGCCCATGCAACTGCCTATGCCAACGACTGAGGCAACGGCTTTGCGCGGGAACATATCTCCAGGGAGGGTGAATAAGTTGGCCGACCAGCCTTGATGCGCGCCCGCTGCAATTCCAATTAACAGCGACGCCATCCAGGCGCTTTTGGAATAATAGGCTACTGCCACCAGCGGCATGACTGCGGCGAAAATGAACAGCGTCAACTTGCGCGCCCGGTTGACCGTCCAGCCACGTTTGATCAGCACAGAAGACAACCAGCCGCCTCCGACAGAGCCGACATCCGCGATGATGTAAACAGCCGTCAGGTAAGGAATCAAATCCGTTTTTTCAACTCCGTAATTCTTGTTGAGGAATTTTGGCAGCCAGAAAAGATAAAACCACCAGACCGGATCGGTCAGCATCTTGCCGAAAGAAAAAGCCCAAAGCTGGCGATATTTCAACAATGGCAACCAGGGTGTCTTATCTCCAACCTCTTCAGGTTCAGTGTCGCGAATCAGGCTGAATTCTTCTGCTGAAAGGCGCGGGTGAACTTCGGGGCTTTGATACAAAAACAACCAGAAGATAAGCCATAAGAACCCAACCACGCCGGTAAAGATGAATGCGCTCTGCCAGCCAAACCTGGCCGAAAGCCATAACGCTGTGGCCGGAGCGACAATTGCTCCCACGTTCGTTCCCGCATTGAAGATTCCGGTTGCCAGCGCGCGCTCTTTCTTGGGGAACCATTCGGCCACTGTTTTGATCGAAGCCGGGAAGTTGGCCGCTTCGCCCAAACCAAGCAGAAAGCGCATGACGGCGAAACCAAACGCAATCGGATGCACAAAGACAAACAGGCCAACCAGAAAGCCGATCAACTTGCCCAACAGCGGAACCTGCGCCAACCATGAAGCCTCGTATCCTGCTCCCATACTTGCAAAGCCGGCGCGAAATGGTTCAAGCGCGGCCAACACTCCCCCGTTGGTGACAAATGCGTGGCCTGTCGCCGCCAATGACCAAAGTATGAGCGCAATCGTAAACCCGCGTTTGACGCCTATGCGGTCAAGCACTCCGCCCCAAACCAGAAACATGACCGCGTATGCAATCTGAAACGCGATAACGATCTGGCTATATTCTGATTCCGTCCAGCCGATTTCTTTTTGCAGTTGAGGGGCAAGCGCACCCAACACTTGACGGTCAACGTAATTGACGACCGTCGCGAAAAAGAGCAGGCCGCAGATGTACCAACGCAGATTTTTGATCTTGGCTACTGACAAAGCTGCAGCGCCAGGCGTGGTTTGCTGTCCCATTGAACCTCCGAATTTTTGATCTGATTTCCGTCAGGAAAAAGAGGGTTGTGCAAAAAAGCGGGCTTAGCATAGTGGAGCGCTGTCATCAGGGCAACTCTTCAGTACGTTTTCCTGATGTGCGGTGTATCAACTCACAGCAATTGAGCCAGCCAACAGAAGCCTTATGCGATCGTCAGAAATCTTTTTTATTTGCCGCAAAGAAAAGCTTCGATTTTGTTGACACCTGGTCATACCATATTGATAATCCGCGCAGCCGACCGGACTGATTCATCTCAGACTTCCCAACACCCAACAAGTCGGCTTTCAAAATAGCTTTGCTGGAACTGGTTACTTACAGGGAAGTCTTCCAACACACGTTAAATAGCGTCTGATTTTTATAGAGTTCAGGCTCCAGCTTGAATTTCTAACGTGTGACTATTCAATGAATATGCTGCATCGGATCGAATTCTATTCGCAGCTCAGTTTCTAAATTCAAACTCAATAAAGGCGTTTGTGGCGTTACCCTCCGGTGACAAAGATTGGTCATCGCTGATTAGTCAGTTGCTTAAAGGTGTAACCACAAATGTGACCTTACAAAACTCCTCAATCAACTCGGAGGCTCAATATGAATTTTCAGCAAAGCTCTCAGTGGCTTTCGCGTTTAGGCCTGTCGGTGGTTGCGCTGATGGTGACAGTAATTCTGTCGGCGACGGCCAACGCTCAGGTTCTTTACGGTTCGATGGTCGGCAACGTTGTGGACAACAACGGAGCGGCTGTTTCAACCAAACTCGCGATACGATCACAAATGCGGAAGGGGCCTATAACTTCCCCACAGTTCAAACCGGGTTTTATGAAATTACGGTCAGCAAAACTGGATTCAAAACCTTTACTCGCAGCAATGTCGAAGTGACGCTGAACAACATCACGCGTTCACAAATTTCGCTTGAAGTTGGGCAGGTTTCTGAAACGGTTTCGGTCACTGCCGATGCTGTGTTGTTGCAGACAGATCGCGCTGAAGTGCGATCTGAATTGACAAGCCAGAAACTGTTAAATTTGCCAATTCCTCCGGGACGCAACTATCAGCAACTTTTCAGGTCGTTGCCTGGAATTACACCGCCGGCAAACGCGCACTCTGTGCCAACCAACCCATCGCGCGCGCTGCAATACAATGTCAACGGTACGAACAGTAGTTCCAACAATGTCCGAATTGACGGAGCCAGTCAGTACAACCTCTTCTTGCCGCACGTAACGGCTTATGTTCCTTCGCTTGAAGCGATTGAGACGGTCAACGTCGTAACCAACAATTTCGACGCTGAACAGGGTCTGGCAGGTGGCGCGGCTGTAAATGTGCAGATCAAGAGCGGAACCAACAATATGCACGGTTCAGCCTTTGAATATCATGATGATAACCACACCAAGGCCAGGCCGTGGTCATTGACACCGATCAACGGGATACCGCAGGACAAGCCAAAACGTGTCTTCAACCAATTTGGTGGAACGTTTGGCGGCCCGATCATCAAAAATAAATTGTTTTACTTCGGCAGCTTTGAAGGCACGAACGATCGTCAATTGGGCGCTCAGTTTTTGACGCTTCCAACGGCTGAGATGCGCGCTGGCGACCTTTCAGGCGGCGGCGGCAGCATCTATGACCCGGCAACGGGCACACCTTTGGGCCTGAATCGTGTTGCTTTTACAGGAGCCCAGATTCCAGCGAACCGGATTGATCCGATTTCTGCGAAGATTCTGTCCTTCGTTCCATTGCCCAATCGCCCTGGTTATAACAGCAACTATTACGCGACAGCTCCTTACGCTTATGACAAAAAGACAGTTGACGCGAAGGTTAACTGGAACGTCACGGATAAATTAACTACTTACGGACGCTTCAGCTTCCTGAAATACAAGCAGCTCAATCCAGGTGCGCTCGGCGCAGCTGATGGTGTCGGCACCGCCTCACAGGGAGGTAACACCGGAACAGCGTCTGGCAATACTTACGGAATGACCGTCGCGGGTGTTTATACCCTGACGTCGAATTTCATCATTGACGCCAACGTCGGTTACACCAAGCAGGGCACAAGTTCAGAGCAGGGTTTCCTTGATCAAAAGATCGGCTTGGATGTACTTAAGATTCCCGGCACCAACGGCACACGGGACTTTGAAAATGGCTGGCCACGCTTTGCCATCAGCGGCTTTGCCAACATCGGCGTGCAGGATGCTTTCATGCCCTACACCCGCAACGATCCGCAGTGGGTTTATGTGATCAACTTCAACTGGACGAAGCGCAATCACAATATCCGCTTTGGAGCAGACATTGCCCGTCAAACATTGAATCACCTCCAGGCTGAATGGAACGGCGGCGGTACAGCCGAACCCGGCTCAGGTGGATTTCAATTCGGGCAAGGGCCGACTCGATTGTGCAACAGCCTGAACACAGCCGGGACGTCATGTTCCAGTTTCTCGTCGGGCAACAATTGGAACTCGTTTGCCACGTTCCTGCTAGGTTACACCACTAATGCTGGCCGCACTCTGCTGGTGCAACCGCCGATCATCTACAAATCACGAGCCTACAGCTTTTACGTCCGTGATAGCTGGCAGGTCCGTCCGAACCTGACAATGAGTCTGGGCACTCGTTATGAGTTTTACCCGATGCCGCAGCGCGAAGATCGCGGAATCGAACGCTACGACCTGGCCACCAACACGATGAAGGTCTGTGGCCTTGGCAACGTACCTCAAGATTGCGGTGTGAAGATGAGCAAGAAGCTTTTCTCGCCGCGACTTGGCATCGCCTGGCGCGTAAACGATTCGTTCGTGGTGCGCAGCGGTTATGGCATCACATACGATCCGATCAGCCTGGCGCGCACCTTCCGCACCAACTATCCGATGCTGCTGGCCTTCAACATCACGCCAGCCAATTCGGCAACCTACGCCACATTGCTCAAGGATGGCATTCCGCCGTCACCAGCGCCTGACATCAGCAGTGGAACAGTGGCTGTTCCGGGCAATGTCAACGTCCTGACACTGGGTGATAAATTCGATCGTCCGTACATCCAGTCATGGAATCTGGTGCTTGAGAAAAAGATCGGCTGGGGCTTCACCGGTTCTGCCGGTTACATCGCAACCCGCACAATTCGCCAGTCAGGCCAAATCAACCTGAATGCCGGAAGGGTCGGCGGCGGATCAGCCAGTCAACCTCTCAATCAATTGTTCGGACTGGCAACGCAGCATTGGGATGGCAATTCAGCCACGATTCCCTGCAGGCAACTTTCAGGCCTTCTCCAACAGTCTGGATGTGACACCTTCTGGTCAGCTTGATCGGTCCCAACGATGGGCGGCGATAATGATTCGGCGCTGGCCATCAATGATCCGAACTTTATCTACCTCAATCGAGGCTTGCTGAGCATAGACAGGCGGCACAACCTTCAGTTCTCAGGATCCTGGGAACTGCCGTTTGGCAAAGGCAAGCGTTGGGGTAATGACAATCGTGCAGTGTCTGCTCTGACAGGCGGCTGGCAGTTGAGCTGGTTGTTCGGAACATTCTCCGGCACACCATTCACCGTCACTGCGGACGGCACATCGCTGAACGCGCCGGGAAGTTCGCAGCGAGCTGATCGGGTCAAATCCGAAGTGACGAAACTGGGTGGCTTCGGACGCGGTACACCGTACTATGACCCAACCGCTTTCATGCCTGTCACGGGCGCCAGGTTTGGGACTTCGGCTTTCAACGCCCTGATCAGTCCGGGCACAGTCAATCTGGACATGGGCATATTCCGTGAATTCAGACTCACTGAAAAGTTCAAGCTTCAATTCCGTGTTGAAGGTTTCAATTTCACCAACACACCGCATCTGAATGCGCCTGGCGGAAACGCTTCAGCGCCTTCGCGCAATACTGACCCGACAAGCCCTGACTTTGGAAAGATTTTGCTGGATGCCAATGGTCTTCCAAGGCTCAACGGTTTTATGGAGATCACCAGCACACGGCAGTATGGACGTGAAGGAATTGACGAACGTCTATTCCGCTTCGGTTTGCGTCTGAGCTTCTGAAGCTCGCAGGATGTTTGAACAAAACGAGGGGATTGCAGATGATGCAGTTCCCTCGTTTTGTATCGGCCTTGAGTTTTTAATGGCTCAGGGAGCAAGATAATTTTCCATTTCTCAATTGTCATTTTTCATTGCTGTCATTGCCCGATAAAGCTACGGAGCATCTGTCATGGCAAAATGAAAATGCCCGCTGCCAAATTTCAAATGGAAAATCTGAAATGAAAATTCTGACCTTACAACTTATAGTCTGTTTGCTGGCCATTGCCGCACTTGCACAAGACCCGACGAAAGGTCGCGTCTGATGCTTATAAAACCGAGTTTGAAAATGAACACGTTCGCGTCCAGCGAGTTCATTACGCGCCGCATTCAAAAATTCCAGAACACGATCATGCGATTTTCGGTACGGCGTATGTTTACCTGAACGATGCCGGGCCAGTTGTCTTCAAACATGTCGGGCTGGCTTATGGCGCGGTGACTCGCCCGGCGGTTAAAGCCGGCAGTTTTCGTTTGTACAAAGCCGTCAGGGAAACTCACGCAGTTGAAAACCTGAGCGACACGGCCAGCGATTTCCTTCGTGTTGAACTGAAAACCGAACCAGCCAAAGACCAGAACACTTTGCGCGGAAAATACTTCCGCGAAGATTACCCGGCTGGTGAAAACTTCCAGAAAGTTCAGTTTGAAAACGAGCAAGTGCGGATTACTCGGCTGGTGTGCGCGGCAGGGAAAAATTGTCTGGAAGTCGCCAATGCCGCCGAACCGATTTTGTTTGTCGTGCTCAGCAAAGCGCAGTTCAAAATCGGAAAGGGAGCTATTGAGTTGCTGCCAGGGCAAACGCACTGGATACCGGCGGGCAAAAGCGTTGCCGGAGAAAACGTCGGCAACAGTGCGGCGGAACTGTTGCGATTCGATTTCAAGACTCCGCCAATGAAACAGGTCGAGACCGGAGTGCCTCACGAGCATAAGCCCGAAGAAAACACTGCCAAAGCAAAAGCCAACGCCGAAGCTTCGGAACATTTGAAGCGCGGAGCTGCGCTGGAGCGCGAAGGCAAGCTGGCCGAATCAATCGCAGCTCATGAACAGGCGCTGGCAGTTGATCCTGGTCTGGTGCAGGCGCACGTCAATCTGATTTCTCTTTATGGTCGCGCGGGGCAATTTGAAAAAGCGGAACTGAGCTTTCGCAAAGCCGCCGAAATAAACCCGGATATTCCAGAGCTTCATTACAACCTGGGAGTTTTACTGGTCGGCCAGCAACGTCCAGACGAAGCCGCCAAGGCGTTTCAGCAATGTTTGCAACTGAACCCGAATTACGCCGAAGCTCATTTCAACTACGGCGCCATCATAGAAACCGACGGCAGGCTGGACGAAGCCGCAGCGCATTTTCGCAAAGCCGTCGAAAACAAATCCGGTTACACAGCCGCACACTTTCACTTGGGCAGAATTCTGGTCAATCAAAATAAATTGCCTGAAGCCATAGAACAGTTTCAAAAGTCGCTGACGCCGGAAAGCGCAGAAACTCCGCGCAACATGTACGCGCTCGGCGCGACTTACATTCGCGCAGGCGACAAATCCAAAGGCGTTCAAACTTTGCGCCAAGCGTTAAAGCTTGCGTCGGCGATGAACCAATACCAGCTTGCCGCCAGTATTGAGCGCGATTTGAAGGCACTGGAACCAAACGAATAAACATCCGGAAATTGGCGAAATGCGGTTAGTCCTTTTTTTATTTTGTGTTTGTCTGTTCGCGCCGACGCTCCGCGCCCAGACCTTGCCTGACTTTCCGCCAGTAGTTGCTGAAAACTTCGGTTCAGAAATCAAAGAGCAAATCCGTAAGGCTTACGCCGAAGCACAGGCCAAACCGCGCGACGCTGAAGCCAATGGGCGACTGGGCATGACGCTGCAAACTTATGAGCAATACGAACACGCGGCGATTTGTTACGAACGCGCTCGCCGTTTGTCGCCAACTGAATTCCGTTGGATTTATTATCTGGGGATTGTTAAGGCCGCGGCGGGCAATCAGGCAGAAGCCGCGCAGGCTTTCAAAGAAGCCGTTGGATTGAAAAGCGATTACCTGCCGGCGCAACTGCGTTTGGCCGACGCTTTGTTTGCCGCCGGGCAGACAGAGGAAGCCCGGAAGCTTTATGAAAAGCTGACAGGTTTTGCTCAAGCTAATTACGGTTTGGGAAGAATCAAAGCCGCTGCAGGAGATCACGCCGCTGCCGCTGAACATTTACGCAAAGCGGTCAAGCAATTCCCCGAATACGGCGCTGCACAATATGCGCTGGGGTTGGCATTGAGGAATCTGGGGCAGACGACTAAAGCTCAGGAACATCTGGAGCTGTCGCAACAATTCAAAACTTCGCGGCCTCCGATTGACGATCAGTTGCTGAACGCAATTGCCGAATTGAATGCCGCCGGTTCTGAGTTGTTGAAACGCGGCGTGCTGTTTGAAAGCGCGGGAAAACTTTCCGAAGCGATTGCCGATCACGAGCGCGCGCTGGAAGCGAATCCACAGCTTATACAGGCGCACATCAATCTGATTTCGCTTTACGCCAGAACCGGGCAGTTTGAGAAAGCCGAAAAAAGATACCGCTCCGCCGTCGCCGTCAATCCGAACCTGGCCGACAGTCATTACAACTTTGGCGTGTTGATGACGATGCAGGAAAAGTACAAAGAAGCGGCGGCGGCCTTTCAGCGAAGTTTCGAACTAAATCCGTTCAACGCTGAAGCCCATTACAACTTTGCTGTGATTATCGAAGGCGAAGGTCGTTTAGACGAAGCTGCCGCGCATTTTCGCCAGGCAATTCAAAATAAACCCGATCACCGTTTGGCTCACTTTCATTTGGGGCGCATACTCGTCAACCAGAACAAACTGACAGAAGCCATAGAACATTTACAAAAGACGTTGACGCCGGAAGACGCTCAAACACCGATGTTCACTTACGCCCTGGGAGCGACTTATTCGCGGGCTGGCGACAATGCAAAAGCTATTCAATTTTTACGTGCGGCGCTGAAAAGCGCGACTGGGATGGGACAATCACAATTGGCGGCAAGCATCGAACGCGATTTGCGCCAATTGGAAAAGTCTCCGGCAACGTCGGGGACTAAACCGG
>JBGAPB010000391.1:0-3603 GCA_044221525.1 Blastocatellia bacterium
CTGTGAAATTGCCGCGGGGCTGGGAGCCAAAATCGTCCAATTCGATTACTTAGGCGGTTTTCCGAAGAAGAAAAACTGGGCGCTTCAGAATCTGCCATTCAAACACGAATGGGTTTTATTACTCGATGCTGACGAACGAGTCATGCCGGAGTTACAAACTGAAATTGCCGAAGTCTTAAGCAGTAACAATTGCGCTGACGGTTATTACCTGAATCGGCGACTGATCTTCCTTGGACGTTGGATCAAACATTGCGGCTGGTATCCAAGCTGGAACATGCGACTGTTCAAGCATCGCCTGGGCAGATTTGAGCGCCCGCACGCCGAAGACGTCGAAAACGCCGGTGACGTCGAAGTTCACGAACACGTCTTGCTGGACGGGCGAACTGAGTACTTGAAACACGACCTGCTGCACGAAGATTTCAAAAGCATCTACCATTTTATTGAACGGCATAACCGTTACTCGAATTGGGAAGCGCGCGTTTACTCTAATTTGGCCGAGGGCGAATCGGGTGCCAGCAGTGTAAATGCTTCTTTGTTCGGTTCGCCGATTGAGCGTAAACGGTTCATCAAACGATTGTGGACGCGGTTGCCGTTTCGTCCGCTGCTGCGGTTTGTCTGGATGTATTTCATCAAGTTGGGCTTTCTGGATGGACGCGCCGGATTGATTTTTTGCACCTTGATGACGATGCACGAAGCCGTAATTGCCGCGAAGATTTACGAGCAAACTCTTTCGATTGCGGATTGCGGATTGCGGATTGCGGATTCTTCTTCTGGAACGGCAACCAACCACCAACCACCAACCACCGACAACCAGTAACTATGTGCGGAATCTGCGGCATCGTTGGTAATGTTGACCCAAACGTCATTGATCGGATGACGCTGAGTTTGACGCATCGTGGGCCGGACGATGGCGGAACAGAAATCTTCCCCAGCCACAAACTGGCGCTTGGCCATCGCCGACTGAGCATTATTGATCTTTCGCCGTCAGGCCGACAGCCAATGAGTAACGAAGACGGCACGGCTTGGATCAGCTTTAACGGAGAGATTTATAACTACCGTGAATTGAAAGCCGGACTTGATCCGCAGCGACATCAATTCACGTCGCAAACCGACAGCGAAGTTCTGTTGCATCTTTACGAAGAACGCGGCGCGCAAGGCTTCAAGTTGCTCAACGGCATGTTTGCCTTTGCGCTGTACGATGCGCGGCTCGAACGGCTGTTTCTGGTGCGTGACCATTTGGGTGTCAAACCGTTGTATTACACCGAAGCCAATGGCCAGTTGTTGTTCGGTTCTGAAATCAAAGCGATTTTGGCGGCGGGCGCTTACTCGCCGGAAATTGACTGGCAATCGGCGCACGATTTTTTTTCGTTTTTGTATGTGCCTGCGCCACAAACAATCTTTCGCGGGATTCAGGCGCTGCCGCCTGCTCATTGGTTGGAATACGATTTACGCGCTCGGCGCATTGTGAAGGTCGAACGTTATTGGGATGTGGCCGATTGGGGACGCCGAGGCGCAGGCGGTGACGAAGTTCAGTTGTCGTCGGAGCTTCGTCGGTTGATGAGCGATTCGGTTGAAAAGCAAATGGTGGCGGATGTGCCGCTGGGAGCGTTTCTTTCAGGCGGAGTGGATTCCAATATCATCGTCGGCTTGATGGCCAAGCATTCCAGCAAGGTCAAAACCTTCACTGTGTTATTTGACGAACCAGAGATGACTTATTACGACGAGCGTGTCGAAGCCCGGCGAGTCGCGGATAGGTTTTCGACCGAGCATCACGAATTGACAATTGATCTTTCGCGCCCAGAAGAGATGCTGGATTTGATCGAGCATTTCGATCAGCCATTTGGCAACACGACTTTCTTTTTGACTTATCTGTTGTCGCGGTACACGCGCGAATCGGTGACTGTTGCTTTGTCGGGCGCTGGCGGAGACGAATTGTTCGGCGGTTATCCACGTTACCGCGCTGTGCAGGCGATGAAGTATTTGCGGTTGGTTCCGCGTGTGGCGGCAAAGGCTGCGCTGGCGGCGTTGTCATTCAAACAGGATGATTTTAACGACCGGCGGCTGCATCGTGCGCGGGCTTTGCTGGCCGGGCTGGACAGCGATCCGGCGCGGCAATATCTGAAATGGGTTTACTACCTGGACGAAGAGCGCAAAGCTAAATTGTTCAGCAAAGCGTGCGACAATCGGGCTTCACATCGAGTATTGCAGAAGCATCTGGATGGAATTCCAGCGAGGTGGGATGACGGCAATCGGTTTTCTTATCTGGATGTAGAAACCTTTCTGCCAGACAATCTGCTGGAATACTCTGACAAGATGAGCATGGCCTGGGCTTTGGAATTGCGCGTGCCTTTTCTTGATCCTCGCGTGGTTGAGTTGGCGTTTCAGATTCCGTTTTCGATGAAGCTGAACCGCGCAGACAGCAAAGTGATTTTGCGAAAGACCTTTGCCGATTTGATTCCGCCAGAAAACCTGAGCGCTCCCAAAAAAGGTTTCAACGTGCCGCTGGGCGGTTGGATGCGGACAAAACTGGATCGGTTTTTCGACGAACTGTTGCCGCGCGATTATGTCCGCCGCGAAGGCATTTTCGATTACGAATACATTCAACAATTGCGCGAAGAACACAGGCGAGGTCGGCGCGACAACGCTTATGAACTGTTTGCTGTTTTGATCTTCGATACCTGGTATCGGAAGTACATATTAGGCGATAGGTAATAGGTGGCAGGTTTTAGGTTTGAGTCCAATTTCTGAAAACGATGAGGCAAGTAATTCAAAATTTTCGCTCCGGTGTGTTGAAAGTGGATGACGTGCCGGAAACCATTTGTCGCAGCGGTGGCATTCTGGTCAACAACGTAGCTTCGCTGGTCAGTGCTGGAACCGAAAAGATGACGGTTGACCTGGCGCAGAAATCGCTGGTCGGCAAAGCCAAAGAACGCCCTGATCTGGTTCGACAGGTTTGGGGCAAGCTTCGCAAAGATGGATTGATGGCTACGCTGCGAACTGTGAAAGCGAAGCTGGATGCGCCGATTGCGCTTGGTTACAGTTGCGCTGGCGTCGTGCGCGAGGTCGGGCGCGATGCCGAAGGGTTTCAACCCGGTGACCGCGTAGCCTGCGCCGGGATGAACTACGCTTCGCATGCCGAAACGATCTTTGTGCCGAAAAATCTGGCGGTCAAAATTCCCGACGGAGTCAGTTTTGATGAAGCCGCGTTCGTCACGTTGGGAGCGATAGCTCTGCAAGGCGTGCGAACTGCGGAAGTGAAACTCGGCGATGCCGTGGCGGTTATCGGTCTTGGCTTGCTCGGGCAATTGACCGTGCAGATTTTGAAAGCCGCCGGTTGCCGAGTCATCGGAATTGATCTGGAAGCGAGCAAAGTCGCGCTGGCCGTTGAGTTTGGTTGCGATGCCGCAGTGTTGCGCGGAGACGATGTTGAATCAGCAGTCAAACGATTCACGGATTCGTTTGGCGCGGACGCGGTGATTGTGACTGCGGCGGCGGACACCAACGACCCGATTGAACTGGCCGGAGTGATTGCTCGTGATCGAGCCATCGTTTCAATGGTCGGCGCTGTGCGGATGGATATTCCACGCAAGGTGTATTACGAAA
>JBGAPB010000022.1:0-32872 GCA_044221525.1 Blastocatellia bacterium
TTTCATCGCTGCCTCCATAAGTTTGCGGTTGATGATTAGGAGATCGGGCGGATTCTAACAGGCGGTAGCGTCCATTGTCAGTTTCGGCTCGGCGGAATTGAGTAAGTCACAGTCGCCTGGGCAACCGGATCGGATTCGCCATCTGAAAACATCAACACATCGCCGACAGCCAGCCGCGAACCAAGTTTCAACAAACGACATTCTGCAATCACGTCCTGCGGCGCGGGCTTTCGCAGAAAGTTGATGTTCAAACTTGTCGTCACCGTCATGGCTACGGGGCCGATCATCGCCAGCACGGCCAAATACATCGCCGTATCCGCCAGAGTCATCATCGCCGGGCCTGAAACTGTTCCGCCCGGGCGTAAATGGCGTGGGTGATGAATCATTCGCACTCTGACAAATTTGTCTTCGACGTGTTCAACGCGAAAGCCGAAGTCTTTTTCTTCAACTGTTTCGGGGAAATGAGATAACAGAAACGCTTCCAGTTCAGTTGCAGTCATTACAGGCATTGGGTTCCCTCCGATTGAATCGGCGACACCATACAACAGGCTTCAACAAGTTCGTAGTGCCGCCTTCAGTCGGAACGGGGACGTGTTCTTTTGAGAATGAAAATTTCGCCAGCCAAGCCTTTCCGCCTGAAGGCGGCACTACATGCTTTTCGTCTCTTTCAGGCTTGCGGTCAGTCGTGTAAACTCCGCGCTTCTTTTTTTAACGCTGATTTTTCACCTTCAAGGAGAAGCCGATGGGCAACCGAGTGCGCGCAGTCGTCGCCGGAGCGACAGGATATTCTGGGCGCGACCTGATCAAGTATTTGCTCAACCATCCGCAGATGGAATTGGTTGGAGCTTTCGCTTCGCGTTCCGGCGAAACCACGCCGCTCGCCACAATTCACCCGCAACTGACCGGGCTGACCAAGCTGAACTGCCAGCCGTTTGATGAGGCAGCGATTGCCAAACTGGATGCGCAAGTGATTTTTCTTGGCACACCGAACGAGTTTTCTCATGAAGTCGCGCCTTCGCTGCTGGAAAGCGGCGCGACCGTCGTTGATCTGAGCGGAGCTTTTCGGCTGAAAGATGCCGCGCTTTATCCAAAGTATTACGGCTTTGAACACACGCGGCCTGATTTGCTGGAAACGGCGGTTTATGGTTTGACTGAGTTCGCTCGCAAGGATTTGCCTGGCGCAAAACTGATCGCCAATCCGGGCTGTTACCCGACGACGGTGATCGTTCCTATGAAACCTTTGCTGGATTCTGGGCTGGTTGACCGCAGCCAGACGATTATCTGCGATTCAAAATCAGGCGTCACCGGCGCGGGTAAACAGCCGACTGCGGCAACGCACTTTGTCGAAGTCAGCGAAAGCTTCAAATCTTATAGCGTCTTCAAACATCGCCACACGCCAGAAATTGCTCAAGGCCTGGGTGTCGAAAACTCACCGACTTCAGTAATCTTCACGCCGCATTTGCTGCCTATCAATCGAGGCATTCTTTCGACGATTTACGCTCGGCTGAACGCTGGAGTCACGCGAGTCGACGTGTTGAAAGTCTGGCGGGAAACCTTCGCCGCTTCGCCGTTCGTGCGCGTGTTTGACACGGCCCAACTTCCCGAAATCAAGTTCGTAGCCAACACGCCTTACTGCGACATTGGCTGCGCTGTGGATGAAGCCACGGGGCAGTTGATCGTCGTTTCCGCCGAAGACAATCTGCTGAAAGGCGCGGCCAGTCAGGCTCTGCAAAACGCCAACGTGGCTTTCGGCTTTGACGAAGGAGCGGGTTTACGATGAGTCGAACTGTCATCAAACTCGGCGGCAGCATTCTGATTAACGCTGAGCTTCGCAAAAAACTGGTAGCTCAAATTGCCGAACTGCACTCAACCGGTCACGAACTAATTCTGGTTCACGGCGGAGGAAAACAGATTGCTGCACTGCTGGCGAAACTCGGCGTCGAATCTCGCTTTCACGATGGGTTGAGAATCACGGATGCTGCGGCGCGCAACGTAGTCCAAATGGTTTTGGCCGGTCAGGTCGGCAAAGACTTAGTCGCTGAACTCGCTCGTGTCGGAGTCAACTCGGCCAGCATCGCGGGCGGCGACGGTCAGAGCTTTCTGGCTGAAAAGATGAACGCCGAAGATGGAACCGATTTGGGCTTCGTTGGACGAATCGTCAAAACGAACTCGAAGCTGATTGACGCGATGCTCTCTGCCGGAGTCATGCCTGCGGTTGCCTGTCTGGCGATGGGCGAAACCGACAAGGAGTATTACAACGTCAACGGAGATCAAATGGCTGCTTCGGTGGCAGGAGGTTGTCAGGCGGAAACTCTTGTTTTCGTGACAGACGTTGGCGGAGTTCTGGACGGCGAAGGCAAACAGATTGCTCAACTCAACCGCGCTGGCATCGGCGAATTAATGGCCAGCGGAATCGCCTCAGGCGGAATGCGTCCCAAGCTGCGCGCCTGCCTGGAAGGTTTGGACGCTGGCGTCAAACGAATCCTGATTGTGCCACCTTACAACAGGAGAGAACAAGACGAAAAACTGGCAGAAAAATGGGCGTGTTCAGAAAAAACGCCAGCCGTATCTTTTTTTTGCCTGAATTTTCGCACTACATGCTTTTCGTCTCTTTCAGGCTTGCGGTCAGTCGTGTAAACTCCGCGCTTCTTTTTTAACGCTGATTTTTCACCTTCCAAGGAGAAGCCGATGGGTAACCGAGTGCGCGCAGTCGTCGCCGGAGCGACAGGATATTCTGGGCGCGACCTGATCAAGTATTTACTCAACCATCCGCAGATGGAATTGGTTGGAGCTTTCGCTTCGCGTTCCGGCGAAACCACGCCGCTCGCGTCATTCATCCGCAACTAACCGGGCTGACCGCGCTGAACTGCCAGCCGTTTGATGAATCCGCGATTGCAAAACTGGACGCGCAAGTGATTTTTCTTGGCACACCGAACGAGTTTTCTCACGAAGTCGCGCCCGCACTGCTGGAAACCGGGGCGACTGTCGTTGATCTGAGCGGGGCTTTTCGGCTGAAAGATGCCGCGCTTTATCCAAAGTATTACGGCTTTGAACACCGCGACCTGATTTGCTGCAAACGGCGGTTTACGGTTTGACCGAATTCGTTCGCTCGCTTCAAGGATTTGCCTGGCGCAAAACTGATTGCCAATCCGGGCTGTTACCCGACGACGGTGATCGTTCCGATGAAACCCTTTGCTGGATTCTGGGCTGATTGACACGGCACAGACGATCATCTGTGATTCAAAATCCGGCGTTACTGGCGCGGGTAAACAGCCGACTGCGGCACCCACTTTGTCGAAGTCAGCGAAAGCTTCAAGTCATACAGCGTCTTCAAACATCGCCACACGCCGGAAATCGCTCAGGGTTTGGGTGTCGAAAACTCACCGACTTCGGTGATCTTTACGCCGCATTTGCTGCCCATCAATCGAGGCATTCTTTCGACGATTTACGCTCGGTTGAACGCTGGAGTGACTCGCGCAGACGTGTTGAAAGTCTGGCAGGAAACCTTCGCCGCTTCGCCGTTCGTGCGCGTGTTTGACACGGCCCAACTTCCCGAAATCAAGTTCGTAGCCAACACGCCTTACTGCGACATTGGCTGCGCGGTGGATGAAGCCACGGGGCAATTGATCGTCGTTTCCGCCGAAGACAATTTGCTGAAAGGCGCGGCCAGTCAGGCTCTGCAAAACGCCAACGTGGCTTTCGGCTTTGACGAAGGAGCGGGTTTACGATGAGTCGAACTGTCATCAAACTCGGCGGCAGCATTCTGATTAACGCTGAGCTTCGCAAAAAACTGGTAGCTCAAATTGCCGAACTTCAAGCCGCCGGTCACGAACTGATTCTGGTTCACGGCGGAGGAAAACAGATTGCTGCACTGCTGACGAAACTCGGTGTCGAATCTCGCTTTCACGATGGGTTGAGAATCACGGATGCTGCGGCGCGCAACGTAGTCCAAATGGTTTTGGCCGGTCAGGTCGGCAAAGATTTAGTCGCTGAACTCGCTCGTGTCGGAGTCAACTCGGCCAGCATCGCGGGCGGCGACGGTCAGGGCTTTCTGGCTGAAAGATGAACGCCGAAGATGGAACCGATTTGGGCTTCGTAGGCCGAATCGTCAAAACGAACTCGAAGCTGATTGACGCGATGCTTTCGGCTGGTGTTATGCCTGCGGTTGCCTGTCTGGCGATGGGCGACACCGACAAGGAGTATTACAACGTCAACGGCGATCAAATGGCGGCTTCGGTGGCAGGCGGTTGTCAGGCGGAAACTCTTGTTTTCGTGACAGATGTGGTTGGCGGAGTTCTGGACGGCGAAGGCAAACAGATTGCCGAGCTTAACCGCACAGGCATCAACGAATTGATGACCAGCGGAATCGCCGCAGGCGGAATGCGTCCGAAGCTGCGCGCCTGTCTGGAAGGGCTGGAGGCTGGCGTGAAACGAATTCTGATCGTCGGCGCTGCGGAGGAAAACGTGCTAACCCGAGTCTTGCAACACGGCGAACAACTCGGAACAACAATAAATCAATGAGCGAATTTATCTTTGTTTACGGAACGTTGCGACCTGCGATGGCTCCGCCTGAAATGAAAGAAATTGTCGGGCGATGGAAGCCTGCGGGTTCGGCGACGGTGTTGGGGCAACTTCTTGATCTGGGCGATTACACCGGAGCAGTGCTGGACGCCAACACGTCTTCGCGCATCATCGGCGAAGTTTTTGAATTGCCGAACGATCCGGCGATGATGGCGACTTTGGACGAATACGAAGGCTTTGACGCTGACGAACCCGAAACCAGTTTGTTCCAGCGCGTCAAAGCTCAGGTCAAAATGGCCAGCGGAGGCAAACAACCTTGCTGGATGTACGTTTACAACCGCAACGCCACCGACGCGGCTTCGCTGACTGGCCGGAAGGTGAGTAAACCTGTTGCGGCTGCGGCTTCAGCAGGCAAAGCGAAAAAGAAATCATCTCGAAAAACGGAGAAGGAATTGAACGAACAAGATCAAACAACGACGTTTACTCTTGAGCAGGCTCAAAGCCTGGAATCACAGTTTTTGATGCAGACTTACGCTCGCAACCCTGTGATGTTTGTGCGCGGAAAAGGTTCGACGCTTTACGACGCCAACGGCAAAGCCTATCTGGATTTCATTTCTGGCATCGGCGTCAACGTGTTGGGCTACGATCACCCGCGAGTCCGCCGCGTGCTGCGCGAACAGGGCGATTTGCTTCACACGTCGAATTTGTACTACCACCCGTTTCAAGGGCAATTGGCAGAAAAGCTGGCCACAGCCGCCGGGATGGCTCGCGCGTTTTTCTGCAACACCGGAACCGAAGCCAACGAAGGCGTGTTGAAACTGGCGCGCGGTTATCACTATCGCCAAGGTCGCACAGATCAGACGGAGTTTGTTTCACTCACCAATTCCTTTCACGGTCGAACTCTGGGCGCGCTTTCAATCACTGGGCAGGAAAAATACCGCAAACCCTTTGAGCCGCTGATCCCCGGCGTCAGCTTCATTGATCCAAACAATTGCGCCGACAACTTTGCCGAAGCTCGCGCGGCAATTACCGAACGCACTGCCGCCGTGCTTGTCGAAACCATTCAAGGCGAAAGCGGTGTCGTCGCCATCAGCGATGAATTCCTGAAAGTCGTTCGCCAGCGTTGCGACGAAACAGGCGCGCTGCTGATTCTGGACGAAGTGCAGTGCGGGCTTGGCCGAACCGGGACGCTGTTCGCGTTTGAACACACATCCGTCAAACCCGATCTGCTTTGCGTGGCCAAACCGCTGGGTCTGGGCGTTCCGCTCGGAGCCTTTCTGGTGGCTGAAAAATTTGTCGAAGGTTTGAAAGCCGGAGATCACGGCACGACTTTTGGCGGCGGCCCGCTGGCTTGCCGGTTGAGCCTGGAATTTCTGCAAATGCTGGACGAAGAACATTTAATGCAGCGCGTGATGGAAGTTGGGACGTTCTTCCGCAAAAAGCTGCGCCGGTTGCAGCGCGAAGTTCCGGGCACGATTAAAGAAGTTCGCGGAATGGGTTTGATGGTTGGCGCCGAAATCGCCTTCAACGGCAAAAACGTCGTGGCCAAAATGCTGGAACGCGGATTTCTGATGAACTGCACACACGACACTGTTCTGCGCTTTTTGCCGCCGTACATCATCAAAAAAGCCGAAATTACGGCTCTGGTCACGGCGCTGGCTGAAGTGCTGGCCGAAGAAGCAAAACTGGTTCGACAGGATTAACACGATTTACAGGATTAACCGGAAGGCCATGCCAAATCCTGTTCATCCTGTAAATCTTGTCTATTTTTAGAAAATGGAAATTCGCAAAGCTAAAACCGCCGACGCCGTTCGGATTCACGAACTGGTCAACCTATACGCCAGACAAGAACAGATGCTGCCGCGAACGATGCTCAGCATTTACGAAAACATCCGTGATTTTCACGTGGCGGATTTGGGCGGCAAGGTTGTCGGCTGTTCTGGGCTGCATTTCACCTGGGGCGACATGGCCGAAGTCCGTTCGTTGGCAGTAGACGAATCTGCGGGCAAACGTGGCATTGGCAGTCAACTGGTCGAGGCCAACATCGCCGAAGCGCGCGAACACGGTCTGGTTCAGGTTTATGCGTTCACTTATGTAACTGAGTTTTTCTCCAAACTGGGCTTTCGCGTGGTTGCTCACGATTCGATGCCGCGCAAGGTCTGGATGGATTGCATCAACTGCCCGAAGTTCAACTGTTGCGATGAAGTGGCCATGGTGCTCGACCTGGTTGAAGGCGCAAACCCGGAGCCTTTTGATGTCAGTCAAGTAAACATCCCCATCGTCAGGATCGAAAAACGCAGTTGAGCCTGAGTTGTTTGATGGTTGTCGTAACTCAATACCGAACAACGACTTCCCGAAAACGGACAGCCAAGTGCGGAAGCGCCTGGCTAAATAACGGATTCTTTTAGCCAATTTGATTGGCACATAACTTGGAAAGGAAAACTGAGACTAAGGTTCGGCGGGCTGACCGAGTGTTAATGCTTCAGCCCTGAACGTCGTTCTCTTGGCTCTGTGAAAAATGAGTAGCAAAAAAATGGAGTCTCACTCCGCAGGCAAGCGGGCGGATTTTTCAGTCGCGTGGCCAAAAGGATTTCTGGCCGGAACAGCCGGTTGTGGTTTGAAAAAACGCGGCGGCGAAGATTTGGCGATCATATTTTCTGAACGCCCGGCGGTTGCCGCCGCGGTTTTCACCCAAAATCTGGTGGCGGCTGCGCCTGTTTTGTTGTCGCGGGAACATATGCGCCATCGGACTCATCGTGCAATCATCGTTAACTCCGGCGGTGCGAATGCCTGCACCGGTCAGGAAGGGCTGAACGACGCGCAACAAACTGCGGAACTGGTTGCCGAATACTTCAACTGTGATGATCGTGAAGTGCTGGTCGCTTCGACCGGAGTCATTGGTCAGCGTTTGGATATGGCAAAAGTCGAATCCGGCATACGCGCCGCGACCGCGGAACTTTCGCGCGAACGCGGCTGGAACGTGGCCGAAGCGATGATGACCACAGACACTCGCCCGAAACGCGCCATTCGACGGCTCAAACTTGGCGGCAAAACGGTGACGATTGCCGGCGTAGCCAAAGGCTCCGGGATGATTCATCCAAACATGGCTACGTTGCTGGCGTTTGTGACGACGGATGCAGCAATTTCAAAATCGGCGCTTCAGGCTGGACTGAAACAGGCGGTCAACCTGACTTTCAACCGGGTTTCGGTGGACGGAGACACCTCGACCAACGACACTTTGATCGCTCTGGCCAATGGCGCGGCTGAAAATTCGCCGATTTCCAAAGCATCAGACACAGACTTTGAAACATTCACCAAAGCGCTGACCGAAGTTTGCCGCGAACTGGCAATCGAGGTCGCTCGCGATGGTGAAGGCGCCACAAAATTGGTGACGATTCACGTTCGTCGAGCCCCAAACTTTCGAGACGCCGAAAAAATAGCTGTGACCGTCGCTACCAGTCCGCTCGTCAAGACTGCTTTAGCAGGAGCTGACGCCAATTGGGGCAGAATTCTGGCCGCCGCAGGCCGCAGCGGCGCAAAATTTGATGTTTCAAAAGTGGAGATCAAAATCGGCAAACTGGTTGTCGCGCGAAATGGGCGAGGTTTGAACTTCAGCGAAGTTCACGCGCTGGACATTCTGAAACGCGATGAAGTAACAGTAACAATTGATTTGCATCAGGGTGAAGCCGAAGTCACAGAATGGACTTGTGATATGACCGAAGGTTACATTCGCATCAATGCCGATTATAGGAGTTAGGGGTTGGGAGATAGGAGTTAGGAAGCCGTGTTGGTACAGCTTGTCCAACTCCTATCTCCTGGCTCCCATCTCCCGATTCCAATTTTCTTGCAACCGCTACTATAAACCGTTCGTAGACAGTGGCGGTAAGTTACCGGAAGACAATCGTTTTCAAAGCAATTCAACTCGGAGAAAGAGGAAGATGACTACGAAAAGCTCTAAAGCTCTGTATCGTCAGTTTGTGGGTCTGGCATTGGCTGTGTGCTGTGCGTTGATTATTTCCGCATCGGCATTGGCTCAGGATCAGACTCAAAATCAGCAACCGGAAGCGCGTCCGATTCCGCAACGCACGGTTGGACTTGACCCAGGTAAAGTCGCTCGTTGGACTTTGCGCGACGCGATTTTGGCCGCATTGGACAAGAACGTTGATATTGAACTGGAACGCGAAAACACGCGGCTGGCTCAATACGACCTTTTCGCCGCGCAAGGCGTTTACGACCGCAATTCGACTGTAGGGCTTTCTTACGGTGGATTTACCCAGGCCAACACGCGGTTGTTCAGCGGAACCAGCGCCACCACCACCGCGCAAAAAACGCTGACCTACAACGCCGGAGTTTCGCAGCTTTTGGAAAAAGGCGGCGGAAATTACCAGATCAATTTCAACAACACACGACAGACAAACAACTTTGGCACGCTGTCTCCGCAATACAATCCGTCGTTGAACTTTACTGTCACCCAGCCGTTGTTTCGCGGCTACAAGATTGACGCCAACCGTCGTCAGATCAAGATCGCCCGGAAAACTCTGGACTTGAACGACGCCACATTCCGCCAGCGTGCGATTGAAATTATCTCTCGCGTTCAGCAGGCTTACTGGGATTTGGCCTTCGCCATCAAGGACGAAGAGATTCAGCGCGATTCGGTCAAGCTGGCCGAAACCCAACTCAACAACAACAAACGCCAGGTTGAAGTCGGCACATTGGCTCCAATTGAAGTCGTTCAGTCGGCAACTGTCCTGGAATCGCGCCGCCAACAGGTTTTCGTGGCTATGAACACCGTTTCGCAGGCTGAAAACGCGCTGAAGGCCCTGACCGTCGGCAGCCCGGGCGATGAACTGTGGGGAACGCAGATCATCCCCGTTGAATCTTTCGACGTGAAACCGGTTTCAATACCGCTCAACGATGCCGTCAAACTGGCCACGGAAAATCGCCCGGAATTGAAACAATTCGCGCTGCAAAAAGACATCAACCAGATCAACATTGATTTCTTCCGCAACCAGGCGAAACCGCAGATTGATCTGGTCGGCAGTTACAATATGATTGGTGTCGCGGGAGAACGTAACGCAGAAAACCCATTGGCGCTGACTGTGCCTGCTTGCGTCAACGGTCAACCGCCTCCGGCATCGGGTTGTTTGCCTGCGAACCTGCTGGGGAGTTATCCAAAGTCACTGGGTAATTTGTTCAAAAACGATTTCCGTAACTGGTCGGTTGGCGTGAACATTCAAATTCCCTGGCGTAACAGTGTGGCCAAAGCCAATCTTGGACGTTCAATCGAACAAACCAAACAGATTGATTTGCAGACTCGCAAAATGGTTCAGGGTATCGAGCTTGAAGTCCGCAACGCCGTCCAGTCGCTGGAAACTGCCAAGATGCGAATCGAAGCCGCTCGCGCCGCTCGTGAATACGCTCAACAACAGTTGGAAGGCGAAGAGAAGAAATTCGCCGCCGGGCTTTCGGTAACCTTCTTTGTCCTGCAACGTCAGACTGATTTGTCGGTCGCTCGCGGTTCTGAACTGCGCGCGCTGGCCGATTACAACAAAGCCGTAGCCGAATTGCAGCGAGTCATTTCAACCACACTGACCAGCAACAGCGTCGAAATCAAACCGACTCCTGAAGCTTCGATCAAATAAGCCTGATTAGGCTTGAAATAAAAACAGGCAGGATTGAGTATTGACTTGATCCTGCCTGTTTTATTTTGTCCGCGCATTGTCTGACAAACTTCAGTTTGTCGCCGAATGACTGTGGCATTTAATAGCAAAGACCCGCGACAAACTGAAGTTTGTCGGGCATTTTCAAAGGAGCACACCCATGCAAAGCAAAGCTTTAAGAAGTTTGTTACTGGTTGTAATCGTATTCGTTGTTGCCGTTCAAATCGCATCCGGCCAAAGAGGTGGCCAGATGACTCCCGAAATGGCTGCGCGGCGAAACGCAGTTGAAAATGAGCTTCATGAAATTGCCGTCGTCGAACGCAAACTGATGATTCCGATGCGCGACGGCAAACGAATGGCCGCAGACCTTTACCGCCCCAAAGACGCCTCGAAAAAATACCCGACGGTTTTTGTGCGAACGCCTTACAACTTCAATTTCTGGGATGTGCGTAACGGGCTGCCGCGCGATATGAGCAATGAACTCGACGCCGTCAAACGCGGTTATGCCTTCATCACGATGAACGAGCGCGGCCATTTTTTCAGTGAAGGCAATTACGACATTCTTGGCCCACCGCTGACCGACGGCGACGACGCGCTGAAGTGGATTTCCAGCCAGTCGTGGTCAAACGGCAAAGTCGGCACAATCGGATGCTCTTCGACCGCCGAATGGCAATTGGCCGTTGCGGCTCAGGGTAATCCGGCTTTTGCGGCGATGATTCCGCAAGGCTTCGGCGCAGGCGTTGGCCGCGTAGGCGAATACTACGAACAAGGCAACTGGTATCGAGGCGGCGCTGTTCAGATGCTTTTCATCGCCTGGCTTTACGGCGAACAGAATCAGGTCAGGCCGATGTTTCCGCCCAACACTTCGCGTGAGGATTTGATTCGCGCGTCGAAGGCATTCGACCTGGCTCAGCAACTGCCGCCGGTTGATTGGTCAAAAGCTTTGGCTCATCTGCCTGAAATGGACATTATGAGAGCCGTTGACGGGCCAAAAGGAATCTTTGCCGATGACATGCCTGTTGATACCGGCGGAGCCATGATCAAACGCGCTCCAAACGATCCGGCCTGGTACAAAGGCGGTTTGTGGCACGACAACATGAAAGTCAACGTGCCGGGTTTCTGGTTCATGTCCTGGTACGACGTTTCGGTCGGGCCGAATCTGGCCGCTTATAACCACGTTCGTAAAACTGCTCGACCAGACATTGCCAACCAGCAATACGCCGTCATAGCTCCTACGCTGCATTGCGCTTACAAACGCGCCACCGAAAACACAGTCGTAGGCGAACGCAGCATGGGCGACGCCCGGTTGAATTACGATGAACTGACCTGGGGCTGGTTCGATCACTTCCTGAAAGGTGATGAGAACGGCATTCTGGAAAAAATGCCCAAGGTTCGTTACTTCACGATGGGCATCAACAAATGGCAATCGTCGGATACCTGGCCGCCAGTCGGCGCGCAGCCCGTGACCTACTTCCTTTCCAGCAACGGCAAAGCCAACACAGGCGCGGGAGATGGGGTTCTCAGCGCGACTGCTCCGGCGACCGATAGCCCTGACAAATTCGATTACGATCCGATGAACCCAGTGCCTTCGTTTGGAGGTAACGTCTGCTGCACCGGCAACGCCGTTCAGGGAGGTTCATTCGACCAACGCAAGATGGAAGAGCGTTCGGATATTCTGGTTTACACCACCGAGCCGTTGAAAGAAGGCACCGAAGTCAGCGGCCCGATTGATGTGACTTTGTTTGTGTCGTCGGATGCCAAAGACACGGACTTCACCGTCAAGCTGATTGACGTTTATCCCGACGGACGCGCTTACAACCTGGACGAAACCATCCAGCGCATGCGTTACCGCAACGGATACGACAAACCCCAGGTGATGATGGAATCGGGCAAGGTGTACAAAGTTAAGTTGCAAGCGATGACCACCAGCAACTTCTTTGAAGCCGGTCACCGCATCCGCATCGAAGTCAGCAGCAGCAACTTCCCGCGCTTTGATCGGAACATGAACACCGGTGGCAAGAACTACGACGAAAGCAAAGGCGTCGTGGCTCATAACGCCGTCCACCATTCGCGGCAGTATCCGTCTGAGGTGAAACTGACCGTGGTGAAGAAAGGGTTAAGCGCGGCTACTATGCCGTAACTGCCGTCAGGAGTGCCGCGCCTAACTGGCGATTCGGTGTTATCCTGACCCCGGAGTGTAAACAATGAGCTTAATACTTGAAGCCGTCTATGACGGAGAAGTGTTGCGACCGATTCAGCCGTTGGATTTAGAGCCCAATACGCGGCTGCGGATCAACGTCGAAGTGGACGAACCGGAAATAAACCCCGGCGTTCCTTCTTGTAAACTGCTCGTTCGCTCGACTCTGGAAGGGCCATCCGACTGGTCGGCGAGAATCGAAGAGTACCTTTATGGGGATCAGGATGACACCGCGAAGTAAGGTCTTTCTCGATACCGCCTACGCCATTGCAATTGTCTTCGCCAAAAGACGAAAACCATGAACTGGCGCTGCCGCGGTTGGCGGAAGAGATCGAAGCTGGGCGGATCAGGCTGGTGACTACGCGGGCGGTGTTTTTTGAAATCGGCAATGCTCTGACAAGACAGCGCCACCGCGCTGCCGCCATTGAGCTGTTGGAGTCGCTTGAGTTTGATCCCGAAGTTGAAAATCGTGCCTGCCACGGAAGAACTCAGCGGGCGCGCTTTCGAGCTTTATCGTACCTGGCCCGATAAAGAATGTCCGACGGATTGCCTGTCGTTCGTGGTCATGGGAGCAAAGAATCACATCTGCGCTCACCACCGACAAGCATTTTGTTCAAGCGGGCTTTGAAGCACTTTTGATCGGAATTTGAACACAAACGGGAAAAACTATGACGAAGCAAAGGCGTCGTAGCTCATAACGCCGTCTACCATTCGCGGTAATATCCGTCTGAGGTGAAACTGACCGTGGTGAAGAAATCGCTTGTTACTGGGCGATAGATTCAAGGCGGCCTGAATCACAACCTCCAACCTTTATCGAACTGGAAATCGAAAGAGCAAGTAAGCCTGCTGTTAGGCACTGTTGCCTAGCAGCAGTCTTACGATAGATGGGCATAGTTTAGGCATCACTTTCGCTATGGAATGCACGAATTGCGGTCTCCTCAATCCTGAAACTGCTGAACGCTGCGATTGCGGTTACGATTTTGCGAGTCGGTCGGTTATGGCGTCTTATCTCCCTAACCACGGCACCTCGCCTGATCGAACCCGACTTATGGCGTTCATTTACACAGTTATTATTTTTCTAGCAGTCGGACCTCCTGTGGGCTTATTGGTCAGCATTTTCGCTCCGGCGGCGCTTAATGAAGAGGTTTACAGCCTGAGCATAAGTGATTTTATTATTCTTCTTACACCGCATATATATTTGGGTTTATCCCTGCCCTGAGTACAGGGATGCTGTATGGAACTCTCCGACTGATACTCTCGAAGAAAATCACGCAGGCATTGTTCTGGAGAGCCACCTTGTGTGGCGCTATTGGTGCGGCTAGCAACTGCAGCATATTGTCAATGGTCTGGACTCAACACAGGCTTGATACTCATGGCCGGTCTTCCGGCTGGTATTGTTTGCGGCATTCTGGCTCCGATTTCAAATCGGTTGATAAGGCACAAAATGGTCGGTTGATAAATCTCAACTTGCCGCTGGATACCGCAAGATTGTTGTGAATTCCAGGCGATTTTGGAGAGCACTTTTGTTAAGAAAATATGGGATGTGAAGTTTTAGTTCTTGGCTTTGTGCTGTTGTTGCCTACGATTGGGTTTGCTCAAGTTGCCAACGATAAGAAAGAGGCCAAGAATAATCCGAAAAGCGCAATCGTCAACAAGCTGATCGGTACGTGGAAGCTGGTGGAATTCGCCGGAACCATTGATGGGCAAACCGTCCTCCCGTTGAATGCTGGCAGGTTGACGTATGACGCCAGCGGGCGTGTTTCTTTGCACATGATGGTTCAGGAGCGTCCGAAGTTCGCTTCCGACAAGAAGCGGCAGAGCACGAAAGACGAAGCCAAAGTCGCGTTTGATGGTTACGTCGCCTACTTTGGACGGTATCGAGTGGATGAAGCGGCGGGAGTCGTCATTCACTCCATCGAAGGCAGCATCTTCCCGAATGAGATTGGCAAAGAGAGTATTCGATTTTATGAACTTTCCGGCGACCGATTGACCCTGCGCGTAACCAGTCTGGTTGATGGCAAAATCCTTCCCAAGTCTGCTTCGACAGCCTACGTAATTTGGGAGCGGATAAAGTAAAACTTTGGCTCGCACGGCGAAGCCACCTGCGTCATCGTTAATTTGGTGTCTGACAAGCGTGATGAAGAAAATTCTCGTGATCGGTTCTGGCGGCTCAGGCAAATCCACTTTTGCGACGCGGCTGGGCGAACTGCTTGGAATCAAAGTCATTCATCTGGATCAGTTGCACTGGCTGCCCGGCTGGGTCGAGCCTTCAAAATCGGACTGGGCTGCGACGGTCGAAGCGCTGATCAACGGCGACGCCTGGGTTATGGACGGCAATTATTCAGGGACGCTTGAACGAAGGTTGGCGTCGTGCGATACGGTAGTCTTCCTGGATTTGCCTACGCTGGTCTGCCTGTGGCGAGTCTTGAAGCGGCTGGCGCGGTATCGCAACACATCGCGACCGGACATGGCCGAAGGTTGCCGCGAGCATTTCGACCTGAAGTTCCTGCTCTGGGTTTGGAGCTATCGCAGAAAAACGCGCCCGAAGATCGTCAACCTGCTCAATCAATACGAAGGAAAGAATGTCGTCTGGCTTCGGTCTGCGGCTGAGGTAAACCGGTATTTGCAGACCCAAGAGGCCGCACACTAACGAAAACTCAATTATGAACAATTCGGCTGAATACCCTTCCATTCTGAAGGCGCTACATTTCGCATCCATCAAACACAAAGACCAGCGGCGCAAAGACAAAGAAGCTTCGCCGTACATCAACCATCCGATCGAAGTCGCGGAGTTGCTGGCCCGTGTGGGGCAGGTGACGGACTTGGTCGTACTGCAAAGCGCCATATTGCACGACACCATCGAAGACACTGAGACGACAGCGGAAGAAATCGAAGAGCTTTTTGGCGCTGAAGTTCGCTCAGTTGTTCTGGAAGTCACCGATGACAAAAGCCTGCCGAAACAGGAGCGCAAACAGTTACAAATCGAACACGCGCCTCACATTTCAACGCGCGCTCAAATGGTGAAGCTGGCGGATAAGATTTCCAACATCCGAGCGATTCAGCAAACTCCGCCACCGGACTGGCCCTTGGAACGTCGTCGCGCCTATCTGGATTGGACGGAACAGGTCGTCGCCGGTCTGCGAGGGTGTAATCCAGAACTGGAAAAACTTTACGATCAGTATTTGCAAAGCGGACGGACAAAACTTGGTTGCGCATGAGGTGTCTTTCCGAAACTGCAATCGCAGGATTTCAGATTCACTCTCTGGAAAATTTGGGATTCGCCGCTGGCCGAATGCTCAATGAAAAAGGTATACAGAAAACATGAATGGACAAAACCGAAAAGACATCAAACCCGGCCTGAAGGTAGAAATTGTTTTGAAACAGGATCAGCGAACTGGTAAACGGACTACTGGCGTAGTCAAAGACATCTTGACCAACTCTGCTTCGCACCCGCACGGAATCAAAGTGCGGCTGGAAAGCGGAGAAGTCGGAAGAGTTCAAGAAATAGTTGAATGAAAGTTTTTCAAATTTAGGCAGATTGAGGAGCATTCAAATGAAAAAAGCAGCAGCTTATGTTTTCAGTTTATTGTTTGCGGGGTTGGCTACGCTGGCATTCGCGCAGCAACCAACTCCGGCACAAACGGGCCAGCAGGCAGCAAGACCGGCAAATCAAGCTCCGCCGATGCCTCCGGGGCCGAACCCAAATTCGCAATATCGGTTGGGACCTGATTCCCTGCCTCAGGAAGGTGTCCCGAAAGGCCAGGTCAAAGGGCCTTACATTATTCCCAGCACGGCTTATCCCGGAACTCAGCACACTTATTGGGTTTACGTTCCGGCGCAATACGATCCGACGGTTCCGGCTGCGTTGATGATTTATCAGGACGGGCAGGCCTTCAAGGAAGAATACGGAGACATTCGCGCTCAGAATGTGATGGATAATCTGATCTACCGCCGAGAGATTCCGGTCATGATCGGAGTCTTCATCAATCCGGGACGCACGCCTGAACAGCCTGAACCTAATGCTCAGGAATGGGGCGACAGAACAACCAACCGCCCAACCGAATACAACACACTGGACGACAAGTACGCGCGAGTCATCACAGAAGAACTGATGCCTGTGCTTTACAAGGAATACAACATTTCCAAAGACCCTGAGATGCACGGAATCGGCGGATCAAGTTCAGGCGCAATTGCCGCATTCACAGTCGCCTGGGAGCGTCCGGATCATTTCCGAAAAGTGCTGAGCAACGTCGGCAGTTTCGTGAACTTGCGCGGCGGACACGTTTATCCTGAAAAAGTGCTGGCCACCGAGAAGAAACCTATTCGGGTCTTTTTGTGCGATGGACGTAACGACAATCGCGGGCTTCGCAACGGCGTTTACGACGAAAAACGCGACTGGTTTTATCAGAACGTACGGTTGATGAAGGCACTGACTCAGAAAGGTTACGACGTGAATTATTCGTGGAGCATGAACCTGCACGGGCAAAAATACGGCGGGATGATCATGCCGGAAATGATGCGCTGGCTGTGGCGCGATGGCCCGGTTTCCACTGACGTGCATGACATGGTTGAACGGGCTTTCCGCCAACCGCCTGCCAAATAGATCAAGAAAAGGAAATTCTCTTCCACGAAGCCACACGAAGTTTCACGAAGTCAGAAAGAATAGTTTTGATTGCTCAGATTGTCTTTCTTCGTGGTTCTTCGTGTGGCTTCGTGGACAAAACGTCTTCCTGACATTTCTATGCCATCTTTTGACGACGCGCAATCAGCACTTGAACAGTATTTTAGCTTCGGCAATTTCCGCGAAGGTCAGGCGGATGTTATTCGCGCAGTGCTGGAAGGCAGCGATGTCGTGGTCGTTATGCCGACCGGCGGAGGCAAATCGCTTTGTTATCAACTCCCTGCCCTGATGTTTCCCGGAGTCACGTTGGTGGTTTCGCCGTTAATTGCGTTGATGAAAGATCAGGTTGACGCGCTGAACGCCCGGCAGATTCCCGCCACGGTTATCAACAGTTCGCTCAGTTTCGATCAGCAAATGTCACGCCTGCGAGCGATGGCCGATGGTCAATTCAGGCTGGTTTATGTCGCGCCTGAACGCTTCCGCAACGAACGATTCATTGAAGCCCTGAAAGACGTCAAGGTTTCCCTGTTCGCGGTTGACGAAGCTCATTGCATTTCTCAGTGGGGACACGATTTCAGGCCTGACTATTTGCGGTTGCGCGCGGCGGCTGAGGCTCTGACCGATGGCTCCAAACGACCGCAGATAATCGCTCTGACAGCGACGGCGACGCCAAAAGTGCGCGAAGACATCAGCGCTCAGCTTGGATTGAAAGACCCTGCCAGTTTCATCGCCGGTTTCGACCGCCCGAATCTGGCATTGCGAATCGTGCAGTGCAAAAGCGACAAGGAGCGAATCGCTCGCGCGGCCCAGATTATTGAGCGAAGCGATGGCACAGGAATCATTTACACCTCAACCCGCAAAGCCGTCGAAGAAGTTACAGATCAATTACAAAAACTGGATTTGAAAGTCGTCGGTTATCACGCCGGATTGTCTGAAAAACAGCGGAGCACCGCCCAGGATCGTTTTATGTCCGGCGAAGTTCAGGCCATCGTCGCCACCAACGCTTTTGGAATGGGAGTGGACAAACGCGACCTGCGATTTGTCACGCATTACAACCTGCCGGGTTCGATTGAAGCTTATTACCAGGAAGTAGGGCGAGCCGGACGCGATGGGCTGCCTTCGGTATGCACGCTGCTATTCAATTACATTGACACTCGAACCCATGAATTTTTTATTGACGGCAACTACCCCGAACCCGATCTGATCCGCGAAGTTTACGATTGCCTGAAAGGCGTTGACCGCGAAGTGGCGGAATTGACCGCGCGCGAAATCGCTCCGCGCATAGGCGTCAAAAACGAAATGGCCATTAACTCAGCCTTGGTCTTTCTGGAAAAAGCCGGGCATATCGAAAGAACGTCTGGCGTATCCGGCATCAGATTGCTCGACCGGGTTTCGCGCCTGGCTCTGCGCGTTGACTGGAATGATTTGACCAAACGCCGAGCCGCCGATGAGCGCAAGCTCCGCGAAATGGTCAATTACGCTTATCACGAAGAATGCCTGCGCCAATTTATTCTGCGTTACTTCGGCGACCGTAAACCGCCCGCCAACTGTCGCTGCTCCAATTGCCAGCCGCAGATGAAGTGGAAAGAAATCGAGGAAGCCGTCGAAGAACGCCACGACCGCATCAACAAAAACAAAGCTTCGGTTCAAATCGAAACCAGCGGGCCCCGCCCGTTGACTGACGAAGAGCATCTGGTTGTACGAAAAATTTTAAGCTGCGTGGCGCGAATGGACGGCAAGTTTGGCAAAGGTTTAGTCGCGGCTGTGCTCAGAGGTTCACGCTCGAAAAACGTCGTGGCTAACAANAATTGAAAGACCCTGCCAGTTTCATCGCCGGTTTTGACCGCCCGAATCTGGCCTTGCGAATCGTGCAGTGCAAAAGCGACAAGGAGCGAATCGCTCGCGCGGCCCAGATTATTGAGCGCAGCGATGGCACAGGAATCATTTACACCTCAACCCGCAAAGCCGTCGAAGAAGTCACAGATCAATTACAAAAACTGGATTTGAAAGTCGTCGGTTATCACGCCGGATTGTCTGAAAAACAGCGGAGCGCCGCTCAAGATCGTTTTATGTCCGGCGAAGTTCAAGCCATCGTCGCCACCAATGCCTTTGGAATGGGAGTGGACAAACGCGACCTGCGGTTTGTCACACATTACAACCTGCCGGGTTCGATTGAAGCTTATTACCAGGAAGTCGGGCGAGCCGGACGCGACGGGCTGCCTTCGGTTTGCACACTGCTGTTCAATTACATTGACACGCGAACGCACGAATTTTTCATTGACGGCAACTACCCCGAACCCGATCTGATCCGCGAAGTTTACGATTGCCTGAAAGGCGTTGACCGTGAAGTGGCGGAATTGACCGCGCGCGAAATCGCTCCGCGCATAGGCGTCAAAAACGAAATGGCCATTAACTCAGCCTTGGTCTTTCTGGAAAAAGCCGGACATATCGAAAAAACTCCTGGCGTGACCGGAATCAGGTTGCTTGACCGTGTTTCGCGTCTGGCTCTGCGCATTGACTGGAACGACCTGGCAAAACGCCGGGCCGCCGATGAACGCAAGCTCCGCGACATGGTCAATTACGCTTATCACGAAGAATGCCTGCGCCAATTCATACTGCGTTACTTCGGCGACCGTAAACCGCCCGCCAACTGTCGCTGCTCCAATTGCCAGCCGCAGATGAAGTGGAAAGAAATCGAGGAAGCCGTCGAAGAACGCCACGACCGCATCAACAAAAACAAAGCTTCGGTTCAAGCAATTGAAGCCAGCGGCCGCGTCAGTTGACCGACGAAGAGCATCTGGTTGTGCGAAAAATTTTAAGCTGCGTGGCGCGAATGGACGGCAAGTTTGGCAAAGGTTTAGTCGCCGCCGTGCTCAGAGGCTCGCGCTCGAAAAATGTCGTGGCCAACAACCTGGATCAGCTTTCGACTTATGGTTTGCTGCGCGATTACATTCAGGACGAACTGACCAAATTCATCAACGCGCTGATTGTCGCCGGTTGTATTCGCCAAAGCGGCACTGCTTATCCGCTGGTCAGCCTGACGGAACTTGGCCGCCAGGTGATGCTGGACAAAGCCCGCGTCGAACTTGATCTGGAAGCCGTCGCCGCCGACCTGTCGGACGAAGTGAGCGATGAAACCGCAGTCGCCGACATAGAAAAACGTTTGCAAAACCAGCTTGGCGATACACACGAACAAACTTTCCGGCTTTACCGTGCGGGCTTGAGCATCGCTGAAATCGCTGAAAAGCGCGAACTGAAACCAGCACCATCGAAGAGCATATTTTCAAACTGATTGCCGATGGCCGAGCCGTCAATCCAGCGGATTTTGTTAATGCCGCCGACCGCGCTCTGATCGAAGCCGCCATCGAAAGTTGCGCGCAAGCCGGGCTGGTTGGTTTGAAACCAATCAAGGAAGCTCTGCCTGAACATATCAGCTACGGCGCAATCAGAATCGTGTCGGCGGCGCTCAGGCTAAAGCAGCAGAATTGACCTGCCCTCCTTTTGACACTCCGCGAAATGCTGTGCTACAACGCGCCATCAACACACTCGATTCCAATGCTTTTATCTGTGTGACCAACCGTCTAACCGATTATGATCTGATCTGGCACTCGTTCCCCATTGCTCCCCAAACGTCAACCTGAAACTTAAAGACGAGGAGAAAACCATGGCAGCAACAGCAACCGCGCTTGCACGCAAGCCCGAACCCGCCAAAGACGAACAACTGATTCGCACCATTTGTTTGACCGTCCAGCCGATGAAGGCCGAAGCATTTGCGCCTTACGGCCAAATAGTCACCGAACGCGGAGACATCACATTGGATTTCGACGGTGGACAGGCCAACGTCGCCGCGCAAACCGTCGAAGCCAGACCAATGACTTTTGATTTTCTTGGTCGCCACCTGCGGTCGGAACAGTTTTTCGCTCCGCTGGGCGGAAAGAAATCCATTATTGCCGTTGCGCCTCCATCTGAAGACGGAACCGCAGCACCGGACATCAACAAACTGGCAGCATTTCTGGTTGATCGGTCGTGCGCGTTCAAACTTCACCGAGGAACCTGGCACACCAGCGCATTTCCGTTGGCTGACAACGCTTCGTTCCTGGTGCTGGATCGTCAAAATACCCTGGAAGAAGATTACGATCTGCGTGATTTGAAAACCGCGCTCGGAGTCGTCGTGGAAATCCGTTCATAAACAACATCAAGACAATTTTTACCTATGAAAAACACTAAACTTATCGTTCGCAGCGCGTTGATCGTGGCGCTTGTATCATTGGCTGGCGCTTTGTCTGCTTGCAGTAAAAGCAGTGTCGTTTCCGATTCGACGCCGCAACAACCGGCGGCTCACCGGCAACAGCAACAACCGGCGGCGGCTCAACAACAAAACTCGACTCAGGCTGCCGAACAAACGGCCGCACAACAGCCTTCGCCTTCGCCCACACTCAGAGTCCGATTATGAAACAGGCTCAGTCCAATCCTGGCGTGCCGGTTTCGGTTCCCGATTCGGTCAAGCGTCCGCTGAACGCCGAGGAGATGAAGAAAGCACTGGAAGCTATGCCGCCGGAAGTCCGCGCCCGGCTTCAGGGTATGGCGCAAACTCCGCAAGGCGCGAAAACCACAGCCAACGCCGAAACAGTAACGTTATGCCAAAGCCGTCAGAACAAACAAAGTCAGCGTTGGCCTATTCGATGGGGCTGGCGCTGGCTTTTAACGTTATTGGCGGAATCGTTGTCGGCTATCTGGTGGATCGTTGGCTTCAGACCAAGCCGTGGGCACTGCTGGCTGGGATCCTGTTGGGAGTCTTTGGCGGGCTGGCCAGCATTTACCGCATCACAAAACAGTTGAATCAGGAGTGATGAGCAACTAGATTGAGAGGCGAATTGTGCTCATCACCTGTTGCGATCACTCATTATGCTAAAACTCTCGCTTCTACTTCTTCTCGCCCTCTTTGCCCTTCCATTGGCGACTGTCTTCAACCAATCGTCAGTTTCATCGCAAACTAATCTGCCAGTTCAAATTGTGAACGGTTACCCGCAGTTTCAACTTCACGGCCAGCCATTTTTTGCTCACAGCACGGCATTCTTTTACAACCGCATTCCGCGTGACGAATGGGCAAACTCCCTGGTCAAGCTGAAGGAAATGGGCATCAACACTGTTGACCTGTACATCGCCTGGAACTGGCATGAACCCGAAGAAGGCAAGCTGGATTTCGACGGCCATTCCAACCCACGCCGCGACGTAAAGGCTTTGATGGGAATGATTGCCGAGATGGGCTTCGCCGTTATCGTTCGTCCGGGGCCAGTAATTTTGAACGAGTGGAAAAACGGGGGCTATCCCGATTGGTTGCTGACCAAACCTGAATACGCGATGAATGAAGTTGCCCGCCGAGACGGTCATTACCCGCCGCTTTCCGGCGTCAGTTCGTCCAACTCCGAAGAAGCCAGCAAGCAATGGTTGGCCAACGAAACTCACATGCGATACACGCGGCGCTGGTTCGCCGATGTCATGCGCGAAGTTCTGAAAGACCGGCAATCAACAAACGGCGGCAACGTCATCGCCATCCAGCTTGACGACGATCAAGCAATCAACCGCGCGAATTACAACGGCCCGATTTTCTGGAAGTACATGAACTCGCTGGCCAGGTTTCTGCGCGAAGCCGGAGCGACTGTTCCCGTTTACATCAACCCAACCGACATGCGAGTTTCCGCCGCCGGGACACCGCACGAAATCGGAGCTATGGGTCAGTGGTATTTCAACTTCGGAACCGACGCGACTCTGCGCTGGGAAGACACAGCGACGTTGCAGTTTTATACCGAGACACTGAAAACCCAGCCGCACTTCCCGCCGATGCTGATTGAATATCAAGCCGGTTGGTACGGCACCGGAGAAGATAGCTACGCCAAAACCGCCGACCCGACGAATACGCTGCTGTCTTCGCGTGTGATGATCGGCCACGGACTGCGCGGGCTGAATTACTTTCCTGTGCAAGACACGCTTTACCCGGCGGGCTGGGAAGTTCCGTGGACGAATCATTACTACACCTGGGAATCGGCGCTAAACCTTGCCCGCGAAGAACGCCCGCGAGCAGCCGCAGTTCATCGCAACGGACGCTTGATTTCTGGATTGGGAAAGGAACTCGCCACCGCACACAAAGCCGCCGACCTGGGTTTGGTTTATCCGATTAGTTCTTTCAATCAGCCGAACCTGACACGCGAAGACATTTTGAAAATCTCCCGCGCGCAGCTTCAGATTCAGCAGTTCTGCCAACTCAATCAAATCTCTGTCGAATATCTTGACCTGGAATTTCAGCCGTTGGATTTGCTGAAACGCCACAAGGCGATCCTGTTGCCTGTGTTTGACGATGAAGCTTTGAAGAAAACCACTGCGACCGGACGCGAAGAAATCACAGCGGCTAATGAAGAGCGACAGAGAGATAGAGGGACGGAGGGACGGAGGGACAAACTGACTTTATCGCTTGAAGCTCAGAGGAAATTAGTTGAATACGTGAAAGCGGGTGGACTGTTGGTTTGCACGCCTTCGCTGCCGACTGGCGACACCTTGAATGAATTGAAAACTGAGCCGTTGGTTTCGCGTGTGATCGTAGTTCCCGATTTCTGGCGAACGGTTCCAACCGAACCGGGCAAAGCGAAACGCGATGAACTGATTGCCAGCGTGCAGTCGGCAACCGTTGAATTCGTCAGCCGTTTGTCGCGGCTTGGCGTCAATCGCCGAGTCAAAGCTCGCGTCACAAAAGTCGGTGATCGAACCATCGCCGCGGCTTCAGCAGGCGCAAGCGTTGAGCCGGATTTGGTGGCGACTCAATTGGTAGCCGATGACGGAAAGCAGACTTTCGGCTTTGTCAGTCTGACGAATTTCGACGACAAACACGCGATGCGCGTCAGTTTGAACGTAGCCGATCCGGCTTCACCCATGTCTTTGCCAAACGCCCGGCTGGAATTGCCCGAACTCACTTTGCGAGCACGCGATGCGTTGATGCTGCCGCTGCGATTGCCGCTGGGTTCCGGTGGCGAAGAATTGATTTACGCGACGGCGGAATTGACTCGGCGCGAAATGGCGAACGGCAAAATCTTGATGAGGTTTTATGCTCCTGACGCCGCCGAAGTTGTTTTAAGTTTGCCGCACGCTCCGGCTGGAGCAGTGACTATTGATGGTTTGCCTGCGGTTTCCAGCTACGACGCAGCCAGCAAACGACTAACGATCAAATTGATTGAGCCTCGCCGAACTGCACGTTCAGACGATCAAGACGAATTGGCCGGACGCCGCCAGCACGAACTGGATGTTGAAGTTATCTACGAACGCGTATTGCCTGAACTGACGATCAAGACGGCGAAACTCATCATCGGCGAAACGAATCAAGTCGCGGTTGAAATTTCAAACCGCACGGCTGCAGCAGCCGTGCGTGGAAAGTTGAAGCTCAGTGTTGATCGCCTGTTCCGCCACGAAGAATTCACGCTGGACGTTGACCTGTCGCCTCAATCAACCCGCGTCTTCAACTTCGCCGTGCCACTCAGCAAACAAGCCGTCTCAGGTGATCAAGCCACGTTGCGAGCTACGCTGACAACAAACTCCAGGCAATTCGATTCGCCTGCGACAACCGCCGAAATCCTGCCGCGCTTTTCGTGGCGAGTGTTTCCGCAAACTGCCGTCCAACTTCGGGCCGACACTAAGCTGGGAATTTATCCGCCGCTGCTGTTGCCAGATGATGCCAACGCGACTTCGGCACAATTCAGTTTGCGAACCGGCAACAACACTTCGCAGCCGATCACGCTGAAACGCGATGCGATGCTGCTGAACGCTCTGCCGTTGAAACTGGCTCCCGACGAAGAAATGCAGAGCACGTTCACATTCAACTTTCCGCCCGGCACAAAAACTGCGCTGCACAAATTCGACGTCACGCTCAGCGATGGAGTTTTGACCGAAACGGCCAGAGTCAATCTTGTGGCGTTGCGAAAAGGCGAAGCCATCGCATTCGCCTACGACGTTGACCGCGACGGTTTTGACGATTACGTCATGGAAAATGAATTTCTGCGGCTGGTGGTTTCGCCGGGCGCCGGGGCGCGTGCCTTTGCGCTGGTCAACAAGCGAACCGGAGAGAACGTCTTCACCAGCATAGGCGGTTTGCGCGACAAGTTTGTCGAACTCGATCCGGCGGATCCGACTCGCAATCCCAAACGAAAACGCGGTGCTTATGGCACATTTAACCGAGCATATTCGTCGGAAGTCGTCTCAGGGATGGGCGCTCAATCGGTTTTGAAACTCAGCTACGACGCGCCGGATGTTTACCCGGCTGGTGCGCGCATCGAACGCACGATCACGCTCAAAGCCGGAGAAGAATTCTTCACGGTTGATTACCGAGTGACGCCAAAAGCCGCCGATGGCAAACAAGCTTTCTGGTCGGCCAGTTCAATCGTCATCGGCGATCCAAACAATCAGTCCAGAAAATTTATTGCGGCAAACGGCGGGTTCGACTTCGCGGCAGCAAAGACTCGCGCTCTGAATGGCGGCTGGCTGGCTGCGCCGGTTGGAGGCCAAAACACTTTCGCGATTTTCTGGCGAGAATCCGAAGTCGCAACTGCTGAAGTTGAGATGAAAGACTTTTCTTCGCTGGTCAATATGAAGTTCAAACCGTTCGCTTCGACCGAAGCACATTCTTACCGGCTGGCGTTTTACTTCGGTGCGTTGCCGCCGGAAAGACTCGCAGCCGAACGTTCACGAATGTTGGGTGAGTAGAAAACACCTTTTTTATCGTGTACTTTATTGCTGCTCCCAAGCAATAAATTATAGAGGTACAAATGATGAGAAGGGGTTTCGTAATTTCATTTTTAAGTTCGTGGGAAATTAAGCGGGGCGCTTTAATTGCGCTGTTGCTGTTTTTTCTATTACCAATTTCGCTTACCGCGTTTGCTCAGCAGAGCCAGCTTCGCACCAAAATCAAAGTAACAACTCAGAACGAAACCGGGCAGCCAGTCGCTGATGTAGCGGTTCAGGTCAAACTCAAGAACGATGTTCTTTCTACCATCATCAGCGACGAAAAAGGTGAAGCCGTCGTCACAAACTTCCCGCCCGGCGTTTACGAAATCACAGTTTCAAAAGATGGATTTCAATCGCGCACTCAGAGCAAAGTAGAGTTGAGCACTGGCATGGAAGTCGCCATCAACTTTGTCATGATCCCTCAAATTTCAGTCAAAGACGAAGTCAATGTTACCGCCAGCGCTTCGGATAATCCGCCGGAACAATCCTCTTCAACTTCGATTGAATTACAGCGAGTGACTTTGCGCGAACTACCTTTGCCGACCAATTCGGTCAAAGACGCGCTACCTTTGCTGCCCGGCGTTGTTCGTTCACAACAGGGCGAAATCAAAATCTCCGGCACGGGAGAAAACCGCAGCGCCTTTGTCGTCAATTCCGCCGACGTGACCGATCCGGCCACTGGGCAATTTGGAATGACCGTGCCTGTGGACAGCGTCGAATCCATCAACGTTTTCAAAACGCCTTACCTGGCACAGTACGGGCGATTCACCGCCGGAGTCGTTTCGGTCGAGACACGCCGTGGCGGCAACAAATGGAACTTTGAACTCAACGATCCATTCCCGGAATTCCGTTACCTGAACGGACACTTGCGAGGTTTGCGCGACGCCACTCCGCGCGTGGTTTTCAACGGCCCGCTGATTAAAGACCGGCTTTTCCTTTCTGAAGGAACCGAATACACCATTGCCAAACGCGCCGTTCAGACCCTGGAATACCCGAACAAGGAAACGATCAGCGAATCGGTCAACTCGTTCACTCAATTGGATTACATAGCTTCCGGCACTCACACTCTGACCGGGACTTTCCATCTGGCTCCACGCAAAGACAAATTTCACGGGCTGGATTTTTTCAACCGCCGCGAAGTCACGCCGAATTTCAGCGGCAAAGATTACACAGGAACTCTGATCGACAGATTAACGATAGGCCGCAGCCTGCTGGAAAGTCTGGTTTCGGTCAAAGATTACACGGCGAATGTTTGGGGACAGGGCGTTGCCGAAATGACTCTGACTCCGACTGGCAATCGCGGGAATTACTTCAGCGAACAAGATCGTCAAGCGACTCGCGTCGAATGGACTGAGACTTTGTCGCTGCAACCGATCAG
Organism: Blastocatellia bacterium; assembly: GCA_044221525.1. Classification (GTDB taxonomy): domain Bacteria; phylum Acidobacteriota; class Blastocatellia; order RBC074; family RBC074; genus RBC074. Next base: position 27,144 of record JBGAPB010000022.1, read on the forward strand.
CGGTTTATCCGGCGGAGGCTCGCATAACCTGAAATTCGGCAGCATCATCGGTCGCACCACCAATCGAGGCGAATTGATTGCTCGCCCGGTCAACATACGCGACGCCAATAACAACCTGCTTCGCCGCATAGAATTCGCCGGTGGTTCGCCATTCGATCTGACCGATTGGGAAACTCACGCCTTTGCGCAGGATCATTGGAACATCACGCCCAAAGTGGCGATGGACATCGGCTTGCGGTTCGAACGTCAAAGCATTTCCGACACCTTGCGTTTTGCCCCGCGCGTCGGCCTGGCCTGGACTCCGTTCGACAACCAGAAAACTGTCTTTCGCGCCGGAGCCGGATTCTTTTACGATCGTGTACCTCTGGGTGTTTATGCCTTCGACAAATACCCAGAACAGGTGCTGACGTTTTACGGAACCGGCGGAAACATAGTTGACGGCCCGCGACGATTGGCCAACATCACCGGACGCGCTGAAAACATCAACAATCCTTTTCTGGCCAGCGGATCGCACGTCGGCAACTTTTCCCCCAACAGCGCAACCTGGAATGTCGAGCTTGAACACAGCTTTGCGCGTTATCTGAAACTGCGCGTCAATTATCTGAACAGCGATTCAGACGGAGTTGTGGTCGTTGAGCCGAAAGTTTTTCAGGGAAAGGATGCTCTGGTTTTAAGCGGAGGCGGCCAATCGCGTTATCGCCAATTTGAAATCACGGCCAAGTTAAACTGGGGCGAACAGAAACAAAATCTGTTCTTGTCTTATGTCAAAAGCAGCACCCGCGGAAACATCAACGAGTTCAACACCTACATCGGCAACTTTCCATTTCCGGTTGTTCGACCGGATCAAGATGCTCGGCTCGGCGCCGATCTGCCGCATCGTTTTCTGGGCTGGGGCACTTTCCACCTGCCGTGGAAAGTGCGCTATTCGCCGATTGTCGAATTCCGCAGCGGCTTTCCTTATTCAAACCTAAACGACAAACAGCTTTACGTCGGCGAAGCGAACAGCTTTCGATTCCCGAAATTCTTCTCGCTGGACAGTCGCATCTCGCGGGATTTTCAGGTCAGCCCGAAATACGCTTTCCGCTTTTCGGTTAGCGGCTTCAACCTGACAAATCACTTCAACCCGCTGGATGTTCATCGCAATATCGCCGATCCGCAGCACGGACAGTTCTTCGGCAATTACCGCAGATTCTTCCGGCTGGATTTCGATGTGATTTTCTAACCAGAATTTTTTCGTCCACGAAGGAACACGAAGAAAACACGAAGGAAACCAAAGCGATTTTTTTCTTCGTGGTACTTCGTGTTCCTTCGTGGATGAATCCTTCTTATTTCTCACCTTCGTCGCCTGCTTCTTCCCTTCCCGCCGCCTCTTCCAACTGACTTGATAGTTGACCAAGTGATGTCCGCCGCCGTGTGAGACAACGCCCCCAAACACAGCCCTAGAAATCCAGCCCATAAATAGTTTTTGTCAGCCTGGCCATAAAACGAAAACGCATCGCCTTTGACCAGGTTGAATTCCTTAGTCCATGTCGTCTGCATTCCGCGAAGATAAGTGTGCCGCAGGTAAAGAAAGGTCGCAGCCAGCAGAGAAAACATCAGCGCAAAATAAGCGACACGAATCACCGTTCCCAGCACAGGCCCATGCGACAGCACAGACCGATGAGGCAAGGCAACTTGATAAGGCTTCCAGATAAAGCGCAACGGCCCCCAACGACTATAAGGGCGGCTCTGCAAATCCAAATCCGGGCCGAACATCAGTCCGGCAAAAAGCATAGTCAAAGTGGCAATGACCGACATAACGTGATCGCCGCCCCAATACATTTCAGCGCCCAGATAAGTAAACGGCGTCAGCGCAAAAGTGATTGCGTCATGCGTGTTAGCATTTGGCATAAACAAATCTCCGAAAGTTTTGCCCGCACAGTTTATGTTGTACCCGCATCCAAGTTCTTGTTTTAAGTTTGAAACAGAAATTACCGAATCGGCTGAATTCGGTCAAGAGGTTAATTCGTCAGGTGAGAGTAAACTTCGATGGCGCGTTCGGCCATCAGCTTCACGCCGTAATGTTCGCGGACGGCAGTCGCGCCGCGTTTGCCCAGGTCATCCGCCATTTCAGGATTTTTCCAGAGCGAATAAATTGCGTCTGCCAAACCGGCGGCGTCTTCAGGCTCAAAGAGCAATCCACCCCGGGTTCGTTCGACGATTTCGGTAAAAGAACCGTGGCGAGGCTGAATGACAGGCACTTCGCTGGCCAGGGCTTCGATTACCGACAACCCTTTGGCTTCGGCATAAGTCGTCGGAACCGAAATGACATCCACGTTGCGAAAGAAATTCAGCTTGGCTTCGCGTTCGACTGCGCCGTGATAATGAAACTCGCTGGCCAAGCCTGCCGCGCTCAATTTGCTTTCTATCTGCTGAAGGTAAGGTTTGTGCTCCGGCGCAATGTACCCTGCGGCTTCAAGTTTGGCCGAAGGAAAATCGTCCCGTTGCCGCAACAAACGATAAGCTTCGGCCAGGACGTGCAAACCTTTTTCAGGCGCAACACGGGCAAAATAACCAATGGTAAATGGCTCGCTGGCCCTGTGCTTTCTGGGCGTCTGAGCTTCGTAATCTTTGAGGTTTATGCCGAGCGGAACGACATGAATCTTGCTGCGCGGGATTCCCAGATAGTCGGCCATAAAATCCGCGTAATAGCCGCTGACTGCAATAAAAGCATCAACATATTCGGCGTGTTGGCGAATCAAGCTGATTGCCTGACTTCGATAAGGTTCGCGCATTCCATCCAGAAACAAATCTTCGCCTTGCAGAGTGCAGCACACCGGCAACCCCGTCGCCTCTTTGATCGGTTTGGCAAGCCCGATCAACATGGAGTTCTGCATATCAACGACTTCAAAGCCAAGCGGCGGTTTAGGTTCAGTTTTCAGCCAGTCAATGAACTTGTCTATTTCTTTACTCTGATGGCCGTGCTCCCCTTTCAGCATGGAAATCGTCAGCTCGCACAACGAATCAGGGTCAACCGAGATTGATCGTTTTGAAGCCGCTCGAAGCGCAAAGCCTGAATCCCATAACTTGTCTAACCAGCGTGGAGTATGTCGAAAGATGGCTGAATGCTGTTCCAGATAAACGCTGATACCGCCAAAGAAAACTTTTTCGCTGCTGACGCTTGGCTCATCGGTCAATGGCGGAGTGTAGAGCGGTTGCAACGTGACATCGTGCCCTTGCTTCAACAACTCCGAAGCCAGCGCGTTGTCACGCAAACAACTGCCGCAATACATTCCTGCGGCTCCGGCTGTTATGTATAGAATCTTCATGTTTGTAGTACCGCCTTTAGGCGGAATCCTATGGGTCAGAATCTTTCCGCCTAAAGGCGGTACTACGAACTAAGCCCCGGCTGCACGTTGAAATGCCCGCCGTGCATACAAATGTTCAAACAAGTTTCCTTCGTGAGGTTGATCCCAGGCGATCTTCATTGTCGGAATCGCGCCGATGTTCAATCGGTCTACGTGCGGCGAAGCGACAATCTTGTTAATCAATTTCTGATCGTTGGTAATCGCCGTCACCACCAGAGAAGGCCCAAAGGCTTCTGGCATCTCTTCGGGTTTGACTTCGACTACGCTGGCGAAGGGGAACAGGAATTCTCGATTGGCCAGCGGATGTTCGCGGCTTTCGACGTGAACAATGGTTGGTAACAGATAAGTCGCGCCATCCACTTCTACCAAACGGTCACCGCGAACCGCCGCCGAAACGTCTGTTGCGCCAGCTTCGCGCAAGCCTGAATCCACAATTCCTGAAATGCGCCTGGCGATGTCTCCATTGGCAAACGGAGCCAGCAGGGCTTCGGGGTCTTCGGCATCGCGCGGAACGATCTTGGCAACTCGTTCGGCAATCGCCTGAGCAATCTCCTTCCCGTGCCGGGTCACCCAGACGCCCGAAGCGTTTATGCAAGATCGCCCGCCGTTTTCAGTGATCGAAGCGACCATAACATCCAGGTATTTTTCCCAATCGTCAGCCACGTCATCGCCTAGCACGACTTTGCTGTAACCGGTTCCGTGCAGTTCAACGCGCGAATCGTTGGCGTATTTGCCAACTGTCGAAGAATCGCCGAAAAACATTCCCCGTCCGCAGTTCTGCAAAATCGCGCCTGCTCCGCTGTGATCCGCTGCGTAATAGCCAAAGGCTTCTTTGGGGACACCGGCTTTCATCAGAGCCTGAGCAATTCGATACGGCGACCACGGTTCGCTGCTGCCCGGCTTCAAAACCAGAGGCACTTTCATCGCAATCGCCGGAATCCAAAGCGAATGCACGCCCGGTGAATTGCTGGGCAAAATCACTCCCAGTGAATTCGTGCGAGGAAAGAAACTGACCGCGTGGCCTTCGTGCGATCCGAAACCGTCATCCAGAATTTTCAGGTCAAGCCCGCGAGTCAGCCCGTCCAGCACAGATTTCATCTCAGCCATGACGCCGCTGATCTTCGCCATGTTTTTGCGAACAAGGACGTGCGGCATCCCAGTTGTCGCCGACAACTGCCGAACGTAATCATCCGCTGTCTGGGATTCGTCACCGACCGGCAGCGTGTCGTTCATAAAATACTCCGCCGCCTGACGACACATTGCTATCAGTTGTTCGGTGGTGAATGCGGCCAGCGTCGCCTGAGCCGCGTCCAGATCGAGCAGGTCACGCCGAATCAGCCCGGCATTCGCCAGACTGACTTCGACAAATGTTTCGCGCGTTCTGAAATGCGGCACGCGAGAAACGTCAACGCTTTTGTACGGATTGCCTTTGCGAAGAATAGGTATGTGAAGCATAGAAAATTTTTCCTTCCACGAACGTAGTTTTCAGTTACAAAACTCGATGCCCGTCTACGCAGCCAAAGACCGGCAAGGTATTGCTGCCAATTCTTCCGCAATCTCCTGCTGTGCCAGTCGTAGTTCGTATGACTTTTGTAGATTCAGCCAAAATTCCGCACCTGTGCCGAACCACCGGCCTAAGCGCAAAGCCGTATCAGCGGTGACGCTGCGTTGCCGATTGAGAATTTGAGTAATCCGGCTGGCGGGCACGTGTAAAATTCGCCCTAGCTCGGCAGCGGTAACGCCTAGCTCTTTTAATTCGTCTGCCAAAATTTCACCCGGATGTATTGGTGTGCGTGCCATCTAGCTTCCCCCCACGGTTAATGATAATCCACTATCTCCACGTTCGACGGGCCGGGAATATCATCCGGCCATTCAAAACAGATGCGCCACTGACCGTTGATGCGAATGCTGAACTGCCCCTTCCTGTCACCCGCCAACGCCTCAAATCGATTGCTTGGGAGCATCATCAACGCTTCTTTGGTCGGAGCAGCATCCAGAATCTCCAAACGCTTTTCTGCCTGACGCGCGAATGCTTGAAACGCCTTGACCGTCTGGCCATCAGCAAACTGCCGCGTCCGCTTGTCCCGATAACTCAGGATCACCTCATCACCTCTATTCAACCACTTGGAAAGATTTTCCCTGAAATACCGGAAGATGGTTCTTCAAAATCCACAACCGGAAAAGTTCGACCGCGAAACGATACCGGTCATCGCGCATTTCCACAATCGCTTTGCGGCTCAGGCTCTGCCCAGCCGCTTGGTGTTCTTCCACCAGACCGCCGACCACCTCATCAGCGCATAAATTTGCGGCGGATGGCCAGAGCAAGCAGAGCAGCTTGAGTTGGAGCCAGCACCATTTCTAACAATACCAATAAGCGCCCCA
>JBGAPB010000023.1:0-30886 GCA_044221525.1 Blastocatellia bacterium
AACCCGACGGCGTCTATGCCTTTACGCAAAACAAAAAGAACTGGGTGGCAGCACCGGGAGCCGAACGCTTCCGTCGCGCCTTGTACACACAGTTTTACCGCAGCGCGCCGTATCCGTTGTTCACGACCTTTGACTCGCCGGATTTTCAACAGGTTTGCACGCGACGCTTTCGGTCGAACACGCCGTTGCAATCGCTGACGCTGGCGAACGACCCGGCTTTCCTGGAAATCGCGCAAGGCCTGGCGGCTCGCCTGGTGCGCGAAGTGCCTGGCGAATTCACCGCTACGCTGGATGCGCGATTGAAGCATGCCTTTGCGCTATGTTTCAGTCGCCCGCCCAGCGCGACGGAACTCGCTGCCTTACGCAGTTACGTCGAACGCCAAGCGCAAAGCTTTGCCAGAGAGCCAGCTTCGGCTGCTGCGCTGGTGAACAAGGAATTGACGAAGGCCGGATTGACCGAAGCTCAATCCGCTGCGCTGACGGCGGCAGCGCGGGTGTTGTTCAATACAGACAATTTCATTACACGAGAATAAAGGAAAACCAAATGTTACTGAAATGGTTAGATGTGCTTCGATTGGCTAGGATTTCAAACCTGCCTCCCGACCAAAAGATTACTAAAACCGACCAGGAATGGCGGGCCCAATTAACGCCGGAGCAGTATTACGTCACGCGCCAGCACGGAACGGAAAGCCCTTTCAGTTCGGAAATGTGCAGTTTGTTCGAGCCGGGCTTATACGGTTGTGTGTGTTGCGACACGTTGTTGTTTGATGCCAGCGAAAAGTTTGAAAGCGGCACGGGCTGGCCTTCGTTTACGCAACCGATCAAGGAAAACGCGATTGCCTATCACGAAGACACCAGCTACGGGATGTCCAGAGTCGAGACGCTCTGCAATACCTGTGACGCGCACCTTGGGCACGTTTTCCCCGACGGGCCTCCGCCAAGCGGGTTGCGATACTGTATGAATGCTGTAGCTCTGAAAAAGATCAAAGGAGATGTGAATTGATGCGAGGATTATTTCAGCAGGCATTGTGGGTTGCGCTGTCTGCCACGGCAACTGTTGCAGGCGCCGCAATGGCTTCGTCTGTGCAGGCGGCCACAATCGTTTATGTCAGCAATTGCGAAAGCAACGATATTTACGTCATGCAGCTCAACCGGCAGACCGGCGAGCTGACCTTGATTGAGAAAGTCGCCTTGCCGGGCATTATCAAAGCGGGCGGTTCGACGCCGATGGCTGTCAGCCCGGATCGTCGTTTGCTGTTTGTGGCTACGCGCGGTGAACCGCAGAGCGTCTTCACCTTCGCCATTGACCCAAAGAGCGGCAAGCTGAAACTGATTGGCAGTGGGCCGCTGGTTGACAGCATGCCTTACATTTCGACCGACCACACCGGGCGCTTTCTGTTTGCGGCTTCGTATCCCGGCCACAAATTCACCGTCAGCCCAATCGGCGCAAATGGAGTGATCGGGCCGACGCAGCAGGTTTTAGAGAATCACACCAACTCGCACTCAATTCTGCCGGACCCGAAAAATCGTTATGTGCTGGCGGCGACGCTGGGCAACGACCTGGTCAACGTGCTCAAGTTCGACGCGAAGACCGGACGGCTGGAGCCGAACACTCCGCCGTCAGTGGCCGTTAAAGCCAAAACCGGCCCGCGCCACCTGATCTTTCATCCCAACGGCAAACTGGTTTACGTGTTGGGCGAACTGGATGGCGCAGTTCACGTTTTTGATTACGATGCTGGCAAAGGGCAATTGAAAGAGAAACAGTCCGTCAACGCTTTGCCGCCGGGGGTGACTGGCAGAATTGCTGCTGCTGATTTGCACATTACGCCTGATGCCAAGTTTCTTTACAGTTCTGATCGCACGTCGAACACAATCACGGGATTCAAGGTCAATGCGGCGGATGGCACGTTGATGCTGATTGAAACCATCCCGACCGAAGCGATGCCGCGCAGCTTCAGCATTGATTCATCGGGGCGCTATTTGTTTTTGGTTGGAATGCGCTCCCATAAGATGTCCAGTTACCAGATTGATGCCAGCACCGGAAAGCTGACGAAGCTCAAGGAATATGCGCTGGGCAGGATTCCCAATTGGGTTGAGATCGTAGATCTTCCGGCAAAATGAAGGATGAAACTAATGAACACTCCACACTCAAACGAATTACAAGACTCGACTCGCCGACACTTCTTCGGGCAATGCGCGGTCGGACTTGGCTCTATTGCGCTGAACTGTTTGCTGGCTCGCGACGGAGTAAGCGCCGAGCCGCAAAAGCCGCAAATTGAACCGTCAAATCCAATGGCTCCGCGCAAAGCGCCTCTGCCTGCCAAAGCCAAACGAGTGATTTATTTGTTTATGGCGGGGGCGCCTTCGCAATTGGAATTGTTTTCGGACAAGCCGAAGCTGCGTGAATTGACGGGGCAACCGCCGCCGCCGAGTTTGATGAAAGGCAAACGCTTCGCCTTTTTGAAAGGCAACGAAACTCTGCTGGGGACAAAGCGCAGTTTCGCGCGTTACGGGCAAAGCGGTATGACGTTGAGCGAATTGCTGCCGCATCACCGCAAGATCGTGGACGAAGTTTGCTGGCTGCGCGGAATGTCCACTGACGTCTTCAACCACGGCCCGGCAAAGCTGTTTATGAACACAGGGTTTCAGATTCCCGGTCGCCCGGCGTTTGGCGCTTGGGTGACGTACGGGCTGGGGAGCGAATCGAAAGATTTGCCCGGCTTTGTAGTGTTGCAAAGCGGTCGGCGCGGCCCGCGCGGTGGAGCGACTTTGTGGAGCAGCGGATTTTTGCCGACTTCGTTTCAGGGAGTGCCATTTCGCGGACAGGGCGACGCGATTTTGAACCTGCGCAGCCCCGAAGGAATCTCACGCGAACAGGAGCGCGATTTTTACGACACTGTCGGCGCGCTCAATAAAGCTCGGCTGGAAACAACCGGCGATCCTGAAATCATGACTCGGGTCAATGCCTACGAAATGGCCTTTCGCATGCAAACCAGCGCGCCAGAGTTGATGGATTTGAGCAAGGAAACTCCGGCAACGCTTGCCGCTTATGGCGTGAAGCCGGGCGAAGGAGGCTTTGCGGCGAATGCCTTGCTGGCGCGGCGAATGATCGAACGCGGCGTGCGTTTTGTGCAGCTTTATCACACCGACTGGGATCATCACGGCGAACGCGGCAACAACCTGGACGGCGACATTGAAAACCGCTGCCGCGAAGTAGATCAGGCCAGCGCCGCACTGGTGCTGGATTTGAAACAGCGCGGCTTGCTGGAAGACACCATCGTCATTTGGGGCGGGGAATTCGGGCGGACGCCGATGGGCGAAGTCCGCGAAACCACAGGGCGCGATCATCACATTGAAGGTTTCACGATGTGGGTGGCGGGCGGCGGTTTCAAGGCCGGTTACCTGCATGGCGAAACTGACGAACTCGGTTTTGGGGTGACGGAAGGCGGCATGCACGTTCACGACCTGCACGCAACGCTGCTGAATCAACTCGGCTTTGACCATCAAAGATTGACCTATAGATTTCAAGGCCGGGACTTCCGGCTAACCGATGTTCACGGTATAGTGCAGCGAAATTTGCTGGCCTAAAAAAACAATCAGTTAAATAAAAAACAAGTCGTACATAGCTTTGCTGGAAAATCATTGCACAGCGCAAAAAGACAGTCGTATTTAACCTCATCCACGGCAGTGGATTTTCCAGGAGACCATGAATGAAAAACTTAACCTCCCGAATGGCAGAGGCATCGGCGAAATTGTTGGTTTTAAGCCTGACAGTTTTGTTTGTTGTCTGTGCTGCTCAGCAATCAGCCCAAGCCCAGGTGCTTTATGGCTCTTTGGTCGGACGCGTTGAAGACCAATCAGGCGCTGTTTTACCAGGAGCCAAAATCACGGTGACCAACAAGGCGACCGGACAGCAACGCGAGGCAACATCCGATGATAGCGGAGCCTATGCGTTCCGCGACCTGCAGGTTGGTGTCTACGATCTGGCAATTGGCCAAAGCGGCTTTAAGTCTTACACCAAAACTGGCATCAATATCTCGCTCAACAGCATCGTGCGTGAAGACGTGCAGATGACAGTTGGCGGAGCGTCTGAAACAGTCAACATCACGGCGGCGGCTCCGATTTTGCAGACCGACCGGGCCGACGTCAGCAATCAGCTTGAAAAAGCCCAGATCACCAATTTGCCGATTGGCGCGGGACGCAACTTTCAGCAGCTTTACAAATTGATTCCTGGTGCATCCGCTCCGGCTGACGCCCACTCTGACGCGGGCAATCCGCAGCGAGCGCTTGTCACGAATTTCAACGGAGCTTCGTTTTCCAACAACAACACTCGACTGGATGGAGCGACTGTCAGTTACCCCTGGCTGCCGCACATCGTGGCTTATGTGCCGCCGCAGGACGCCGTCGAAACCGTCAATATCGTGACCAATAGTTTCGACGCCGAACAAGGCATGGCGGGCGGCGCGGCTGTCAACGTGCAGATCAAAGCCGGTGGCAACCAGTTCCACGGCAGCGCGCACGAATTCCATACCAACAGTCGAATGAAAGCCCGCAACTATTTTTATTACCAACCCGGCACTTTGCCGAAAAATATCTTTAACCAATTCGGCGGCACGTTCGGCGGGCCGGTCATCAAGAACAAACTGTTTTTCTTCGGTTCGTGGGAACGAACTGTGCGCAGGCAAAATGCTTCGGCTTTCCGCACCTTGCCGACAGCGGCTTTGCGGCAGGGCGATTTCAGCGGAACGGGCGCGCGCATTTACGACCCGGCGACTGGCAACGCCAATGGAACCGGGCGAACGGAATTCGCCAATGGTCGCATTCCCACCAACCGCATTGACCCGATTGCCTTGAAACTGATTGCGTTAATTCCCCAGCCGAATCTGGTGACAAACACGCCCGCCAACGATTACTTCGCCAGCGGGACGTATGAATTCAACCGCGACAATTACGATTTCAAGGTCAATTACAATCCCAACGAAAAATCCACGATGTTCGTGCGCTATTCAATTTCGCCCAGCCAGATTTTCGACCCGCCATCTCTGGGCCCTGCGGGCGGAGACGCGCTGGCTGGCGGTCAGCCCGACAATGCGCCAGGCAGAGTGCAAAGCACAGCCATCGGCGGAACGTACACGATTTCGCCGCGCTTGTTGCTTGACGGCAACATTGGTTTCACACGCCAACGGCTTGGCGCTCAAAACGTGGACATTGATAAAAACTACGGCTTGGACGATTTGGGCATTCCAGGCACGAACGGCCCAGACAGATTGCAGGGAGGTTATCCGCGTTTCACCATCAGCGGATTTTCTTCTATCGGTAATCCGAACGTTTCGAACCCTTTCCTGTTCCGCGACAATCAATACGTGGCGGCTGGAAACCTGAGCTGGTTGCATGGCGCGCACAGTTTCCGTTTCGGCGGCGAATACACCTATTACACGATCAATCATTTCCAACCACAATCGGCTAATGGCCCACGCGGTGGATTCAACTTCAGCGGCGGATTGACGGCTTTGAATGGCGGTTCTGCGCCGACGCTCTACAACGGCTGGGCGGATTTCCTGCTCGGTTTGCCGCAAAGCAAAGGCAAGGATTTGCAGAACATCAATCCGGCGGCTGTGCGCATGCCTGGCTGGGGAGTTTATGCCCGCGACCAATGGCAGGTGACGCGAAATCTGACCGTCAATTTCGGCACGCGCTTCGAACGGTACCCGTTTGCCAAGCGCGATCATCGCGGAGCCGAACGTTACGATCCGATTCTGGACAAAGTGTTGATTGGAGGATTGGGTAGCACTCCGAACGACACTGGTGTGGATGTGGGTATAGGCCAGTTCGCGCCACGTTTGGGCATCGCCTATCGCCTGGCTGAAAAAACGGTGATACGCGCCGGATACGGCATCAGCGTTGACCCGAATTCTTTCCGCAATATGCGCGACGCTTATCCGGCAACCATCTCGCTGCAATTGTCCGGCGCGTCTTCGTTTCAATCGGCTGGAACTTTGAAAGAAGGTTTGCCGCCAATCGTCTCGCCGGATATTTCCTCTGGGTCAATCAACCTGCCTACCACCATCGGCACGCAGACTTTTCCGCAAGTGTTCAATCGCGGATACATTCAATCCTTTAACTTGACGGTTCAACGCGACATTGGCTTGGGCTTTACGGCGCAAGCCGGTTACGTCGGTTCGAGAGCCATACGGCAAACGGCCAACGTCAACATCAACGCTGGCGAAGTCGGCCTGGGCAATGCCGGACGGGCGTTGGCAAAATTTGGGCGCATAGCCAATATCAATATGCTGGTTCCGTTCAATACAGCCACTTACGATTCGCTGCAAACGCAGTTGAACCGCCGGTTGAATCCCAGCGCGCAAGTCGGTGTGACCTACACTTTCTCAAAGGCGATGGGTTATGCCGACAACAGCGATTCCGGGTTGACGTTCAACTCCGTTTCACAATGGGCGCGCAATCGCGCGTTGACAGGGTTTGATCGCAAACACAACTTCCAGCTTTACGGCGTTTATGAATTGCCGTTCGGCGCCGGTAAACGCTGGGCGACCAGCGGCCCGGCATCATGGGTTGCCGGGGGATGGCAGTTCAACGGCATTCTAAGCCGGTTGAGCGGCACTCCGTTCACCGTAACGTCTTCGGGAACTTCATTGAACGCGCCGGGTAACACTCAAACCGCCGATCAGGTCAAAGCCAACGTGGCGATTCTGGGCAACATTGGTCGCGGTACAAGCTACTTCGATCCATTGGCATTTGCCCCAGTCACGGCTGTTCGTTACGGAACGGTGGGACGCAACACATTGCGCGGTCCGGGCGTGTTCAACCTGGACGCGAGCCTGTTCCGCAACTTCAAGCTGACGGAGCGGTTTACGCTGCAATTCCGCAGCGAGGTCTTTAACCTGACCAACACTCCGGCTTTCAACAATCCCGGCGCAAACGCATCTTCACCGACGCGGAATGCAGACGGTTCGATCATTAACTTGAACGGCTTCAGCGAAATCACTTCCGCTCAGGGGACTGAACGGCAGTTCCGGTTTGCGTTAAAGCTCTCGTTCTAAATTTAAGCTTGAGTTTCTTGGCGGGCTGTTTGCAGCAAATTCAAACAAAGCAAATGAACTTCATTCGCTTTGAGTTGAATGCTTCAGGCGGCCCGCTTTCTTTTTTCTTTTTGCTTCCTTTGGTTGTAGCATTGCCGCCATTCAACGCACTGCATAAGCATAAAAACAAAAACCGACTCGGAGGGCATCTTATGACGTTCGCTCGTTTAACCCTGTTCGCTCTGCTGGTTTTGCTGATCCCGACTGTGCCACAGCAAGCTTCACAATCGGCGTCTCAGCCGGATTGGTCAAAAATCGAAGAAGAAACCATGCGCCACTTCCAGGCGATTCTGCGCCTGGATACCAGCAATCCGCCGGGCAATGAAAAGCTGGTGGTGGATTACCTGAAATCTGTGCTGGATAAAGAAGGTATCGAAACCAAAATCTTTGCCAACGATCCTAACCGCCCAAACCTTGTCGCTCGGCTCAAAGGCAACGGCAAAAAACGTCCGGTGCTGATCATGGGGCATACCGATGTGGTTAAAGTTGATCCGGCGAAATGGACGCATCCTCCGTTTTCGGCTACGCGCGAAGGCGGGTACGTTTACGGGCGAGGCACGGTGGACGACAAAGACAACGCTGTCGCTTGTCTGATGGTGATGTTATTGTTGAAACGAATGAACGTGCCGCTTGACCGCGACGTGATCTTTCTGGCCGAAGCGGGCGAAGAAGCCAGCACGCAATTCGGCATCGCGTACATGGTCGAAAAGCATTGGCCGGAAATTGACGCCGAGTTCTGTTTTGCCGAAGGCGGCAGTGTGACGCGAACCGGCGGAAAGATTCGTTTTGCTCAGGTGCAAACTTCTGAAAAGATTCCTTACGGAGTGACGCTGACTTCGCGCGGCCCGGCTGGGCACGGTTCGGTTCCGCTTAGAACCAACGCGGTCGTTCATCTATCCCAAGCCATCACCAAGCTCTCCGCGTGGTCAACGCCTATGCGGTTGAACGATACGACCAAAGCTTACTTCGAGCGATTGGCCGCGATCAGCTCACCGGAAGAAGCCGCTCGTTATCGCATCATCACCAATCCTGGGGCCAATCCCGAAATGACCGCCGCCATTCAGGAATACTTTGCCGTCAACGAACCTCGCCATCATTCCATGCTGCGGACTTCGATTTCGCCAAACATTATCAAGGGCGGTTATCAGGTCAATGTGATCCCTTCGGAAGCCGAAGCAACTCTGGATGTGCGCGCTCTGCCGGATGAAAACATGGAAAACCTGCTGACCGAAATCCGTAAGGTCATCAACGATCCGGCGGTGACGGTTGCCAGAAACGAACGAAATACACGACCCGGAGCGCGGCCTTCGCGGATTGACGCCGAAGCTTTCCGAGTGTTGGAAGCTGCCGTCAAACAGCATTACAACACGGTGACTTTGCCAACGATGAGCACTGGCGCGACTGATATGGCTTATTTGCGGTCGAAAGGCGTTGAGTGTTACGGCGTTGGCCCAATGACCGACAGCGAAGATGGCCCGAAAGGTTACGGCGCGCACAGCGACCAGGAACGCATCCTGGAAGAAGCTCTGCACAAATTCGTGCGCTTTCATTGGGACATAGTTGTCAATCTAGCCAAGGGAAAATAAACAAGGAGGTTGCATGCGCCGTCTACGAAATGCTTGCGCTCTGTTGCTGCTTGCGCCGTTGTTCCTGGCCGCAACACCGTCTCAACAATCGCCTAAATCAGGGGGTGGAGCGGCGGGCAAGAAGCTTTACAACAATCAATGCGCGCTTTGTCACGGCATTGAAGGCACTGGCGGCAAAGGCCCGGCGCTGAATCAGCCGAAGTTGAGGCACGCGCCAACACAAGCCGAATTGCTCAAAGTCATTCAGCAAGGCATTCCTGGGACGGAGATGCCTGATTTCTGGGCGCTGAGCGATACGGAAGCGCGGCAGGTGGCGGCGTATGTGCGCTCGCTTGGTCGCCTCAAACCCGTCAAATTGCCGGGCAATGTCGCGCGCGGGCAACAGCTTTTTGAGACGAAGGGCAATTGTCTTGCCTGTCACGTCGTGCGGGGGACGGGCGGTGTGTCCGGCCCCGAATTGACCGACATCGGGTTGCGACGCGGCGCGGAGCATTTGCGCCAGGCCGTGCTTGAGCCGAATGCCGCGACGCCCGAAGGCTTTCTGGTCGTGACCGTGACCACTGCTGCGGGGCAACGACTGCGCGGCATGCGTCTCAACGAAGACCCCTTCACGATTCAACTGCGCGACACGGGCAATCGCTTGCATTCGTTCCGCAAAGCCGAGTTGCAAGACCTTCAAAAAGAACTCGGCGCTTCGACGATGCCGAGTTACAAAGAGACGTTCACGGCTGCGGAACTGGATGATCTGGTGGCCTATCTGGCCAGTTTGCGAGGTGGTAAATGAAACAGATTTTGTGGCTAGTTGGAAGCCTTCTTCTCATCAGCTCCCTTGCCTCGGCGCAAGTTCCGTATAAACGGATCGCTGACGCTGAGCGCGAGCCGAGCAATTGGTTGACGTATTCCGGCAATTACAACTCTCAACGCTTTTCGCTGCTCGATCAGATCACGCCGCAGAATGTTGCCCAGCTCAAAGTCCGGTGGGTGTATCAGGCGCAGGAACGCGGCTATCTGCAAACGTCGCCGCTGGTCGTGGATGGCGTGATGTATGTGACCGAGCCGGGATCGCGCGTGACGGCGCTGGATTTGCGCACGGGCAATAAGCTCTGGTCGTGGCAACGCCCGGATGCCGCCAAAGCCAAAACGTTGGGCTTCGGCGCGACGAATCGGGGCGTGGCGTTGCTGGACAACACGCTGTATGCCGGCACGCTGGATTGTTACATCGTGGCGTTGGATGCGCGGTCGGGTGCGGTGCGCTGGGAAACCAAAGTGCAGGAGAACAAGCTCGGTTATTCGATCACCGCCGCGCCGCTGGCCATAGACGGCAAAATCATCGTCGGCATCAGCGGTGGTGAGGCAGGCATTCGCGGCTTTTTGGATGCTTACGATGCAAAGACGGGCAAGCGACTCTGGCGCTGTTTCACGATTCCTGCGCCCGGCGAACCGGGCAGCGAGACTTGGAAAAGCGATACGTGGCAGCGTGGCGGCGGCGCGACTTGGCTGACCGGTTCGTATGACCCGGAATTGAATCTGTTGTATTGGGGCGTAGGCAATCCAGGTCCTGATTGGAACGGCGATGTGCGACCGGGCGACAATTTGTACACCTGTTCGCTGCTGGCGATTGATGCCGCGACGGGAAAGATCAAATGGCATTTTCAATATACGCCGCACGACACGCATGATTGGGACGCGAACGAAATTCCGGTGCTGTTCGATGCCGAAATCAACGGGCGACAGCGCAAGCTGGTAGCGATGGCGAACCGCAATGCGTTTTATTACCTGAACGACCGCGTAACCGGCGAGTTTCTGCTCGGCGAAGCTTATGCCAAACAAACGTGGGCGAAAGGGCTGGATGCCAAAGGCCGACCGATTGTTTTGCCCAACACCGAACCGAGTTATGAAGGCACACTCGTGTATCCGGCGCTGAACGGTGCAGTCAATTGGTTGAGTCCGTCGTACAGTCCGCTGACGAAAATGTTTTATGTGGCCGCGCGCGAACGCGGTTCGTACTACTTCAAAAGCGACGCGAAGTTCAAACCGGGGACGATGTATGCGGGCGGCGGCGAACGCGCAATTGACGGTGAGGGCAAAGCGTGGGGCGCTTTGCGCGCGTTGGAAGCCACGACGGGCAAATTGCGCTGGGAGTTTCGCCTGCACACTCCCGCGTGGGCAGGCGTGATGGCGACGGCGGGCGGCGTGATTTTTGGCGGCACAAACGAAGGCAACTTTTTTGCGCTCGATGCGACGACGGGTAAACCGCTCTGGGATTTTCAAACAGGCGCAGGCATCGGCGCGAACCCGATCAGTTTTTCGATAGACGGCAAACAACACGTCGCCATTGCTGCAGGCGGAGCATTGCTGGTGTTTGGGTTGCCGTGATTTTAGGAAAGAGATTTTGATATTGTCTCTGCCACTTGGCTTAGACACCTTGTTCATCCAGTCGAAAAAAATCTTTCAGGAGCAAAGATCATGAAAAAAGCTATGAAACAAATCGGCAGCGCCCTGTTGCTGACGTTGAGCCTGCTCACATTCGCTTACGGGCAAAAGCCTGTGAGCGACAAACCTGAATCCGTTGGCGTTTCGTCCGAAAGGTTGCAGCGCATCAATCAACTGATCGAACGCAAAATCAGCGAAGACAAAGTGGTTGGCGCGGTCACATTGGTCGCGCGGCGTGGCAAAGTCGTGCATCTGGCAGCGGCGGGCAAAGCCGATGCCGAAGCGGGCAAGCCGCTCAAGACCGATGCGATCTTTCGCATCTATTCAATGACCAAACCCATCACGACCGTCGCCGCGATGATGTTGTACGAAGAAGGCAAATATCAGTTGGACGATCCCGTAGCGATGTATCTGCCAGAATTCAAAGACGTGCAGGTGTATGGCGAAGGTGGCACGCTGGTGAAACCCAAAAGCCCGATGACAATTCGTCATCTGATGTCGCATACATCGGGACTGACTTACGGATTCTTCGGCAATACCGAAGTAGACAAACTATATCGCGCGGCAAACCTGCTGGGAGGCGACATCACTCTGGCTGAATTTACGCAGAAACTGGCGAAGTTGCCTTTGCTCTTTCACCCAGGCGAACAGTGGAATTACGGAGTGAGTACGGATGTGCTGGGGCGGTTGGTCGAAGTCTGGTCGGGGCTGACGCTGGATGAATTTTTCCGTCAGCGCATTTTCAAACCGCTGGGCATGAATGACACCGGATTTGATGTGCCTGCCAGCAAAATCGAACGATTCACGACCAATTATCAATGGGGCTTGAATCCGCTGGCGTTGGGCGAAATCACGGGAAAACGTATCGTGGGCGATCATCCGAGTAAGAGTCGTTATGCCAGTCCCGCAAAGTTTTATTCGGGAGGTGGCGGATTGGTTTCGACGGCGCAGGATTATTTGCGCTTCTGCCAGATGCTGCTCAATGGCGGGGCGCTTGACAGTGTGCGGTTGCTTAGCCCCAAAAGCGTTCAGTTGATGACAAGCGAACACACCAAACATGCACGGCTGCCTCAGGGTGGCGTAGCTCTGGGTCGTGGCGCGGCCTTCGGTCTGGGCTTTCAAATCATCACTGACACCGCGGAAAATCAGCGCATAGGTTCCGTCGGCACTTTTGATTGGGCGGGCGCAGCTTCGACCAGCTTTTTCATTGACCCGAAAGAACAGGTCATTGGCATTCTGATGACGCAGAAAATGCCGACAGATTTTCGGCTGATGACGGAGTTCCGCACAATGGTGTATCAGGCAATAGTCGAATCACAGATACATCCTTCAGATGCCCGGTAACTTGCTGAATTCTGCTTGGACAAAAATTCTTTAGGGGAAAAATCATGACATTCACTCGTCTATCACGACGATCATTTCTCTCGGCTTCTTTACTCGCTTTGCCAGCCTCTTCGCTGGCGTTCAAGCCCGAACAGAACTGGCCTCAGTTTCGCGGCCCAGCCGGACAAGGCATCGCCGATGGTTTTCCGACCCGATCCAATTGGAACGTGGATGCGACCACCGGCAAGCTGGACGGTTTGTTGTGGCGAACCGAAGTTCCGGGGTTGGGGCATTCCAGCCCTATCATCTGGAAAGATCGAATTTATCTGGCAACGGCGGTTCCGAAATCCGGCAAACCGTCGTTGCGTATTGGATATTACGGCGACATCAAACCCGCGAAAGACGACGAAGAGCAGCGTTGGCTGGTGCAGTGTTTCGACAAGAATAACGGCAAGCTGAAATGGGAGCGGATGATTCGTGACGCCAAACCTTCGACGGTGCGTCACGAAAAAGCTTCGCACGCGAACACTACGCTGGTCACCGACGGCAAACGGCTGGTGGGATTTTTCGGCGCGGACGGACTGTATTGCCTGGATATGAAAGGCAAGCTGCTCTGGCAAAAAGACCTGGGGCGCATCAACGTCACCTGGCGCAGCGTCGCCTGGGGATTCAGCAGCTCCCCGGCGCTGCACAAAGATCGAATCGTCGTGCAATGCGACGATCCGAAAGACCCGTTCATCGCCGCGCTGAGTTTGGAAGACGGTAAGGAGCTTTGGCGGACTTCGCGCAAAGGGGCGTGCGAAAACAGTTGGGGCTCGCCGTTGATTTATTCAGACGGCGCGCGAACGCAAGTTGTCGCCAATGGATATCCATTCATCGCTTCCTATGACTTGGAAACCGGCAAAGAACTCTGGCGGTTGCGCGGCGGCGGAGACATACCGATTCCTACGCCGTTTGTCGCCGATGGCTTGATAGTTCTGAGCAACGCCCATGGCGGTAAAGCTCCGCTGTTCGCTGTTCGCCCAACGGCAACTGGCGACATCTCCCTGGCCGAAGGCACGACCAGCAACGATTCCGTCGTCTGGAGTTCGCCGAATGGCGGATCGTATATTTCAACGCCAGTGGCTTATGACGGTTACATTTACCTCGCTAATCACAACGGAGTGTTACGGTGTTTCGATTTTAAAACCGGCGAGAAAATGTATGAGGAGCGGCTTGGCAAGGATGACTCCGTATCGGCTTCGCTGGTGGCGGCTGACGGCAAAATCTACTGCCCGACGGAGCAGGGAATCGTTCACGTTCTGAAAGCTGGCCCCAAGCTGGAAGTGCTGGCGAAAAACGATTTGGGCGAACCTTGTCTGGCGACACCTGCTATTTCTCAGGGAGTAATGTACTTCCGAACTTCGGGCAGCTTGATGGCGATTGGCTAGGATTTTTCTTCCACGAAATCACACGAAGAAAACATGAAGTGGAATAATCTTTAGACAGGATTTACGGGATTCAACAGGATGTGAGGAAAAATCAAAACCTGAATCAACCCTGTTCAATCTTGTGAATCCTGTCTATTTCTTCTTCCTTCCGTCTTCGTGTGATTTCGTGGGGAAAGTTGGGATCAAGTTCGCTGAAAGCCTTTTTCGATTTCGCGGGCGGTGATTCGCAGAATGATTGGGCGTCCGTGCGGGCAAGTCGCTGGGTTTTCCTTCTTCATCAATTCATCAATCAGCCAGCGCATTTTTTCCGGCGCTAAAGTCATGTTGATTTTGACTGCCGCTCGGCAAGCCAGGCTGGCGGCGATTTCCGCTCGAATTTCATCCAGCGACAAGCCTCTGCGGTTATCTTCAATCGCATCCATCAATTCCAGCAACAAAGTACGAGCGACGCCCGCGCCAAGCATGGCCGGAATGGCTTTGATGGCGATGGTGCGGCCTGACAGCCGACCAAGCTCGAAACCGTTTTCTTCCAGCTCCGGCAACAATTGATCGAAGGCCGTCGCCTGAGCTGGTGACAAATCCAGTGTTTCAGGAATCAGCAACCGCTGAGTTTCTACTTTCTTTCTTCGCAGAGCGTTCCAGTGTTGTTCAAACAGGATGCGTTCGTGAGCGACATGTTGGTCAATCAACAGCAAACCGGTTCGATCCGTGGCGATGATAAAGCTGTTGTGCATCTGCCCCAGCGGGTTCACTTCGTCGGCAATCAGCGTCAGGCTTTGCGCTGGTTTGAGTGGTGAATTGGAGTCGTTTGCTTTTGCGCCTAGACAGCCCAGGCGATGGCCGTAAAGTTCAATCGGATCAGGAGTTGGTAACTCAAGATCAACCTGCTCTCTGCCGGTCGCGATACTGACTGGCTCAGCCTCGCCGATTAAATCCGCATCGGTCGTGGTACTGACTGGCTCAGCGTCAGCTTCAACCCGCTCCCTGCTGGTCGTGGTGCTGACCAAATCAATTTTTGATTGTTGAGGCGGCGGAGCCTGGAGTTTGAACGCCGCACGCAATTCTTCGCGCGAAACCTGCGGCGGTTTTTCATCGAAAATATGGGAGCGAAAAACGTCTTGCGGTTTAGTTGATGGTTGTTCAGGTTCAGGTTTGGAAAACAAAGTCACGGCGGCTTTGGATGAACCAATCGCAGAGCGCACGGCGTCGCGGATCAAATCGTGAACAATCGTGCTGCGCACAAACCGGACTTCGGTTTTTGCCGGGTGAACGTTGACGTCAACTTCGTGCGGAGGCATTTCGACAAACAGCATTGCCGACGGGTACACGCCCGAAGGAATCATTGCGCGATATGCTTCGATCAAGGCCCGGCTGATGACTTTGTCGCGGACGTAACGGCCATTGATGAAAAAGTATTGGCTGTCTTTGGTCGTGCGCGTAGCCGATGGCGAAGACACGAAACCTCGCACTCGCATCTCTCCGGATTCGCCGCCGACTTCGATCAGGCTGGCGATGAACTCTCCGCCGAAAAACTGGTAAGCGCGTTCGCGCAAATCGGCGGCTGGCGTGGTGCGAATGCTTTCACGGTTGTTGTTGAGCAGTTTGAAAGACAGATGCGGATTCGCCAGCGCGTAATGCGTCACCAAGTTGGCGATGTGAAAACTTTCGGTCGCTTCGGATTTCAGGAATTTGCGTCTGGCCGGAACGTTGAAAAACAGATCGCGGATTTCAAACTCCGCGCCCGGAGTAAAAGCAATGTCGCGCACGCCCAGCATTCGCCCGCCGCTGATTTCGATTTCACTGCCGACGATGTCCGTCGCCGTTTGAGTCCGCAGCCGAACTTTGGCCACAGAGGCAATCGAAGCCAGGGCTTCGCCGCGAAAGCCAAGCGTGACAATTGATTCCAGGTCTTCGGCAGTTTTCAGCTTGCTGGTGGCATGACGTTCAAAGGCCAGAATGGCGTCATCGCGCGACATGCCTTCGCCGGTGTCGCTGATGCGGATCAGCCGCCGCCCGCCGGATTCAACGGCAACTTCTATGCTTTTGGCTCCGGCGTCAATCGAATTTTCGATCAACTCTTTGACTATGGAAGCTGGGCGTTCGACGACTTCGCCGGCGGCGATTTTGTTGGCAAGGCTGTCGGGCAGGACGCGAATCTTTGACATTGTGCAAGCCGGAAACGATTTACTGCGTTGATGAATTCGAGTTTGTAATTAAAAGCAGGCTGATGATAATTGACCGCAGATTGATGACACAAACGGTCTCAATTAACCCTTTGCAAACATCACCAACAGATCGTTACCACAACGATCAAGGAGGGATTTCATTATGAAGTTGATCAAAACGAAAAGATTGTTCGCGGTTCTGCTTGTCCTGATCGGAAGCGCAACCGTGTCTTATGCACAGGAACGTGAGATTGGCATTCTGGTTGGCCGGCTGAAAACTGGCGACAAAGGCATTCAGGGCGTGCAAACGATCAAGGCTGCTTTTGACGGAGCGGTGTCTTACGAGATCACTTATGGCCGCCGATTCGTTGACGGAGAGATTGCGGCTCTGTTTGGCGAATTGCTGATAGCAGGCGCTCCCAGCACCAAAATCAAAGTTACCAATGTTGTTTTGCCGAACAGCTATTCTTCACTGTTCTTCACTCCAGGCTTGAAACTGAAACTGTTTCCAAAAGGAGGCCTTTCGCCATACATCGCGGCTGGTTTGGGAATGGGCAGGTATTCAGGCGACGCGCAAGCTTCAAACGGTCAAACTGTTCCCGGCGATCAAGCCAACACAACCTGGGCATTCGATTACGGCGGAGGCGTTGATTTGAACCTGGCAAGTGTTTTCGCCATTCGCGGCGAAGTCCGCGACTTCATCACCGGCAAGCCCAAGCTGACAGCGCCCTTCTTCGACAAGAACCAGCACAACGTCAACATCGCCATCGGTGTCGTTTTCAAATTCTAAAGACGAGATGTTAGATACTGGATGTTAGGCGCTGGTGAAGAAAAACAGAAGGTGACAACAGTTAGGTTAGTTTGAGAGAACGAAGTAGGCCGTTGAGCAAGCGGCCTACTTCGTCCATTTGTTCTCTGGTGTGAAGGTATTGCGGTTCGGCAAGGTAGCTGATCTGAAATGCGACTTCGATGTGGGTGTCGAGTTCACATAGCGACCCTCTGGCGTGTCCTAGAAATTGCTTGTATTCGCCGCTCAACCTCCGCCCCTGACCTTCGGCAATGTTGGCCGGGATTGATGCTGCCGCGCGCCGAATCTGACTTGTCAGACCGTAAGTCTCTTCTTTCGGAAACAGTTTTGTCAGCTTGTAAAGGTCAACTACCAGCCGAACAGCCTTTTGCCACACGATCAAATCACGATGACTTTTGATCTGTTCTTTCGGTTTTTCCATAACAACCCACGTTATTTCAGCCCAACCCGCCCCTTGTCAGAAACCAGCATCTAACCTCTGACATCAGACATCTCTAAACTAATGTCTTTATTTTCAACTCAGCCAACTGCGCCGGAGCGACTTCGCTGGGGCTGTCGGTCATCATATCCGAAGCGGTCGAAACTTTCGGGAAGGCGATCACATCGCGCAGCGAACCAGCTTTTGCCAGCAGCATCACCAGACGATCCAGACCCAGTGCGATTCCGCCGTGCGGTGGCGTGCCGTAACTCAGTGCGTCCAGGAAGAAGCCAAATTTTTCGCGGGCTTCTTCGTCGCTCAATCCCAGAGCTTTGAACACCGTTGCCTGCACATCAGAGCGGTGGATACGAACCGAGCCTCCGCCAAGCTCTTTGCCGTTCAACACCAGGTCGTAAGCTTTGGCGTAAACCGAACCCAGATCGCCGCCGCTCAGCTTTTCAACGTCTTCGTCGCGCGGCGAAGTGAAGGGATGATGTTTGGCGTACCAGCGTTTGTCTTCTTCGTGGTATTCAAACATTGGAAACTCCGTCACCCACAACAAACGGTTGTCGTCTTCGTTGATCAGCTTGTCGCGGCGACCGACTTCCAGGCGAACTTCGCCAATTGCATCGCACGCCTTTTCCCATTTGCCGCCAACCATCAGGATTGAATCGCCGACTTTTGCGTCTGCGGCGGCGACAACTTTGGCAATTCCGTCGGCGCCCATTGTTTTGGTCAGCGCGGATTTGTTTTCGCCTTCCAGCACCTGAATGTAAGCCAGTCCGCCCGCGCCGTGACGTTTGGCGTGTTCGATGATGTCGTCGTATTGCTTGCGCGACCAGGTGGCTGCGCCGGGGACTACGATGGCTTTGACGACGCCGCCTTTTTTGATCGCGTCGGCGAAAACCGGAAAGGCGCTGCCTTCAAACTGCGCGGTCAGATCAATCAGTTCCAGCCCGAAACGCTGGTCGGGTTTGTCAGAGCCGAATCGGTTCATCGCGTCGTTGTAACTCATCCGCTGGAACGGACGCGCAGGGGCTTCATAACCGGCGACTTTGAAACATTCGACGATCAGCGGTTCGATGACGTTGAACACATCGTCCGGCTGGACGAAGCTCATTTCAATGTCTATCTGTGTGAATTCAGGCTGACGGTCTGCGCGCAAATCTTCGTCGCGGAAACAACGCGCAATCTGGAAGTAACGCTCGTAACCGGAAATCATCAGCAACTGTTTGAACAATTGCGGCGATTGCGGCAGAGCGAAAAACTTGCCCGGCATAGTTCGCGAAGGAACCAGATAATCGCGCGCGCCTTCTGGCGTGGATTTGGTCAGAATCGGCGTTTCGATTTCGTAAAAGCCGTGTTCATCCAGCACTCGCCGAGTGGTGAAAGCCAGTTGGTGGCGCAGCCTGAAATTGCGCTGCATTTCAGGGCGTCGCAAATCCAGGTAGCGAAATTTCAACCGCACGTCTTCTGAAGCTTCGCAACGTTCGATTTGGAACGGCAAAGCTTGAGAATCGTTCAGGACTTTGACGTCGGTGGCGATGATTTCGATTTCGCCGGTTGTCATGTTCGGATTGAACTGACTTTCGTCGCGCACGATACATTCGCCGGTCACGGCCAGCACGTATTCGTTGCGCGCGCTTTTGATTTTGGCGAAGGTTTCAGGTGCTTTTTCCGGATCAAAAACCACCTGAGTAATCCCAGCGCGATCGCGCAAATGAATGAACGTCACGTTGCTGTGTTCGCGGCGGCTGTTGACCCAGCCCATCAGTGTGACTGTCTGCCCGGCGTTTTCGCGGCTAAGTTCGCCGCAGTGATGAGTGCGTTTTGTTTGTCCAAGATGATCCAACATTGTTCTTTCCTGTATTCAGATTTTTGCCCACGAAGCCACGCGAAGAACCACAAAGAAGAAATTTTTTAGACAGGATCTACAGGATTCAAAAGGATGAAAGAAGTTGATTGAATCAGGTATGACCAATCCTGTTCAATCTTGTAAATCCTGTCTACCCTTTTTCTTTTGTCTTTCTTTGTGAATCTTCGTTTGGCTTCGTGGGAAGATTCAATTTAATTTCAAAATGATTTCATCCAGCGAAAGTGATTCCTGCTCGCCGGTTTTCAAATTCTTCAAACTGTACTTTTCGGTAGCGACTTCGTTGTCGCCGATGATCAGCGCGTAGCGGGCGCGGGCTTTGTCCGCAGCCGCCACTGCCTTTTTCATCTTTCGATCTTCAAATTCCATCGCCACGGCAATGCCGGCGGCGCGGAGTTTCTGCGCCACCGTGAATGAATGCGCGCGAGCAGTCTCTCCCAAAAAGACAATGAAAACGTTTGGCGCATCAGCCGCGCGCAAGCGTTCGATTTCGCTTTCCGGCAGAGCCATGACCATTCGATCAAGCCCGAACGCGAAGCCGAAGCCCTTGGTTGGGGGGCCGCCTATAGTTTCGGACAAACCGTCGTAACGACCTCCGCCAACCAAGGTGTTCTGCGCGCCAAGCCCGTCGTGGCCTACGATTTCAAAAGCTGTTCGAGTGTAATAATCCAGCCCTCGCACCATTCGCGGGTTGACTGTGTAAGCGATGCCGCGCGCTTCCAGATGAGCCTTGAATTGATTGAAGTGTTCCAGCGAAGCCGCGTCAAGTGAATCAGTGATGACAGGCAAATCGGCGACGATTGCCTGACAAGCTGGAACCTTGCAGTCGAAAACCCTCAGCGCGTTGGTTTCAAACCTGTGGTGACAATCGGCGCAGAGTTGATCCAGTTTCGGCTTGATCGCTTCGCGCAACGTTTCCAGATAGACGGCTCGGCTGGCAGGTTCGCCGACTGAGTTGATCAGCAAAGTAGTGTTCGTGATCTTCAACTCTTTCAAAAACCAGTCCAGCATTTCCATCACTTCGGCTTCGATGGCCGGATCGTCGCTGGAACCCATGACTTCGACGCCGATCTGGTAAAACTGGCGGTAACGTCCAGCCTGAGGGCGTTCGCGACGGAACATCGGGCCTACATAATAAAGCTTTGTCAGTTCGCCCGGAGATTTGTCGGCAAACATTTTGTGTTGAATGTATGCTCGGACGACCGACGCGGTATTTTCAGGCCGCAAGGTCAGCGATTCGCCTTCGCTATCTTGCCGTGCGCGGTCGGTGAAGGTGTACATCTCTTTGTGAACGATGTCGGTGGCTTCGCCCACGCCGCGAGCGAATAGCTCTGTCTTCTCAAAAATCGGCGTGCGAATTTCGCGGAAGCCGTAGCGGCGAAAAGCTTCGCGCGCGACTTCTTCAACGCGGTGCCACAGCGGCATGTCGCCTGGCAAAATGTCTCTGGTTCCTCTGACAGTTTGAATCATAATCGGTGGTTGGTGGCTGGTGATTGGTGGCCGGTTAAAAAAACGGTCAATCGCTCACCGCGCCGCTGTATGGTGTTGCAGGCTGGATTTGGCCTGACAGATTAAGGCGCGGATTGTAGCATAGCCGTTGGTTTAGCCAAGTCTGCGTTTCAAATATCCCTTTTATGGGAGGAGGTTTCGATGCTCAAAGTTGAACGGCGTGGCGCGGTTTTGTCGCTGACGCTTAATCGCCCGGATAAGCGTAATGCGCTTCATCCTGATTTGGTGGTTGAATTGGTCGAGGTGCTGAACCAGGCGGCGGATGATCCCGCGCTGAATGTGGTGGTCATCACCGGTGCTGGCGGCAGCTTTTGTGCCGGGCTTGATCTTGGATTTGTTCTGGAAGCTGATTTCGACAGCAAGGTCGCCTATCTGGAAGTTGTCTTTGCAATGTTCCAGCGCATTTACACTCAGCCGCAACCCGGTGATTGCGGCTATCAATGGCCCGGCAATCGCCGGAGGTTTTGATCTGGCGGTGATGTGCGATTTTCGTTTGTGTTCGCCAACGGCGACTTTTGCTCAGACTGAAATTCTGCTTGGCCTGACACAGATGATTTTTCCGCTTTATAAAATCATCGGATTGGGACGGGCCAAAGAACTGGCGATGACCGGCGAAGTCATTAACTCCAACGAAGCTCATCGAATAGGCCTGGTTAATCACGTTTGCACCCCCGAACAATTGCTGGATAGCGCAATGTCGCTGGCTGAAACTCTGGCGGCCAGACCGCGCGAAGCTTTGTTTGAAACCAAACGGCTGACGCGCGAACTGATAGACGTTGATACTCAAACGGCTTTTCGGCGAATGGGCAAAGCCATACGCGAAAGGTTGCAATCGGCGGAGCATCAAAAAATGGCGACTGAATTTGTCACCAAGCTAAAACAACGAAACTGAGACAGGAAAACTCAATGAAAAAAAGCTTTTGGCATTGGTTGCCGCTGGTTGTTTGACGCTGGCGATCGGATTGGTTTCAGCACAACAGCAAGCCGACGGCTATGCTCAGCGATGGACAATTGCACGTGGTGATGTGCGGAACGGGTTCGCCTTTGGCTGACGCTACGCGAGCCTCGGCTTGCGTTGCGGTCATTGCCGCAGGCGAAGTCGTGTTGATTGACGTTGGTCCGGGTTCGTGGCGACAGGTCGCCGTCAATCGCATCCCGGCGCAAAACGTCAGCGCAGTTTTGCTGACGCACTTTCACTCCGATCACATCGGCGATTTGGGCGAAGCCACGACTCAAAGCTGGCTGGCCGGTCGCGCCAAATTACTGGAAGTTTATGGCCCGCCTGGTGTCGAAAAGATCGTCGCCGGTTTTGCCGCAGCTTACAGTCAGGATGTTGATTACCGTGTCGCTCATCACACGGACGCGATGTTGCCTCGTTCAGCCGCCGGAGCCGTCGCGCGTGAAGTGAAGCTGAAAAGCGACGCTGAAGCCGCAGTTGTTTTTGATCGCAACGGTTTGAAAGTGACTGCTTTCAAAGTCGAACACGATCCGGTCAAACCGGCCTACGGTTATCGGCTGGATTACAAAGGCCGCAGCGTAGTTGTTTCAGGCGACACGGCGAAAAGCGCGAATCTGGCCAAGCACTCGGCTGGCGCTGATTTGCTTATTCACGACGTGCTGGCCAGAGATGTGATGGGAATGGCCGCCGGTAATGCCGAACGTTCCGGCGACACGCGCCGAGCAAAGTTGATCAGAGATATTTTGACTTATCACGCCAGCCCAACTGACGCCGCCGAAATCGCCAACGAAGCCAAAGTCGAAACCCTGGTTTTCACTCACATGGTTCCGCCGCTGAACCCGCCTGTGACCGAGCAAATGTTTTTGCGCGGAGTCGCCGATGTCTTCAAAGGCAAAGTCGTGCTGGCAAAAGACGGCTTGCGATTCGACCTGCCGGTCAGTACCGCGACTGGTAAGAAGCGCGGTAATCAAAATTGACGCTTTGTTTGGCTGCGTGATAACTTGCTTACCGGTCGGTCAGTTAGCTGGGTGGTCAGTACCGCGCGCGGTAGCAAGCGGGTTTCCTGCTGATCGCGCTCACTACCGGTTGCGGCAAAGACTCAAGATGAAGAACGGAAAGAAACAAACCCGGTTGAGCGGCACTGAGCGTGTTGATCAGATTTACAGCATCGCGGCTCAGATGATTTGCGAAAAAGGCTTTGACGCGACTTCGATGAGCGCCATTGCCGAAGCCGTCGGCATCACGAAAGCGGGTGTTTACCATTTCATCCCCAGCAAAAAAGAATTGCTGTTTGCGATTATGAGTTACGGGATGGACACGCTGGAGGCTGCGGTTATTAAACCAGCCTGCGAAGTTGCCGACGCCGAACAGCGGTTACGCTTAATCATCACCGGTCACGCAATGTTGATTGCTCGCAGCAGCAATGATGACGGTCACAGTCCCGTGACGATTCTGGTTGAAGAAGAATTGGGTTTGTCACCCGCCCATCGCCGAAAGCTTCGTCAACGGAAGCGGGTTTACGTTGACCTGATTCGCTCAACACTGGAAGAACTCAAGGCCGAAGGCAAGTTGAAAGAAATTGATTCGACTGCGGCGGCGTTCAGCTTACTGGGAATGGTTTTGTGGTTGGCGCGATGGTTTCGCCCGGACGGCAAACTGTCGCGTGAACAAGTCGCCGAAGAAATTTGCAAGATCGCACTGGGCGGTCTGCTGCACACTGAAACCAACGAGAAGAAAAGAAAGATAACGGAACAAACGGAATAGACGGAGCAAACGGAAAATCGGCTTTGCCAAAAATGCTTCCGTCAATTCCGTTATTTCTGTTTGTTCCGTTATCTCTTTCTTCTTTGCCATCGAAAACTAAATCAACTCAAAGAGAGGAATTGAAAATGAGAGAAGCAGTCGTTGTCGCCAGTTCGCGCACCGCGCTGGCTAAATCGTTTCGCGGGTCGTTCAACCTGACTCACCCGGCAGACATGCTCGCGCATTGTATAAAAGACGTTTTGAAAAAGACGCCGCAACTTGATCCGGCGGAAATCGAAGATGTCATCATAGGCGCTGGTTATCCGTGCGGAGCGCAAGGAACAAACGTCGCCCGCGTAGCTGCGGTTCTTTCGGGTTTGCCTGTTTCGGTTGCCGCGACAACGGTCAACCGGTTTTGCTCTTCAGGCTTGCAATCGGTGGCGATGGCCGCCCATCAGATTATGGTTGAAGGCGCGGAAGCTGCCATCGGCGGCGGAGTCGAAAGCATCACCATGCTTGGCCGCGACAGCAATCCGCATCCGGTGGTCAAGGAAATGAAGCCCGGCATTTACATGGTTATGGGCGACACGGCGGAAGTCGTGGCCAAACGTTATGGCATCAGCCGTCAGGCTCAGGACGAATACTCGCTCAGCAGTCAACAGCGCACAGCCCGCGCTCAAGCCGAAGGTTTTTTCTCTGGCGAAATCGCTCCGATGAAAGTGACCGCCGGAATTCTGGACAAACAAACCGGTCAGGTCGTCAGCCAGGAAGAACGTGTCTGCGACAAAGACGAATGTAATCGCCCCGAAACCACGCTGGAAGCTTTGTTGGCGCTGAAGCCGCATTTTGACAAAGATAGCGGGCAGGGAAGCGTGACCGCCGGAAATTCATCTCAGTTGTCGGACGGAGCGGCGATCAACCTGCTGATGTCTCGTGAACGTGCCGAAGTTCTGGGCATCAAACCGAAAATGATCTTTCGCGGATTTGCCGTCTCCGGTTGCGAACCTGACGAAATGGGCATCGGCCCGATTTACGCAATTCCGAAGTTGCTGAAACGCCACGGATTGACGGTCAACGATATTGACTTGTGGGAACTGAACGAAGCTTTTGCCGTGCAGGTGGTTTATTGCCGAGACTTTCTGGGCATTGATCCTGAAAAGCTGAACGTCAACGGAGGTTCGATTTCGATTGGGCATCCGTTCGGCATGACCGGTTCGCGGCTGGTCGGAACCATTGGAAACGAATTGCTTCGTCGCAAAGCGAAGTACGGAGTTGTGACGATGTGCATAGGCGGCGGCCAGGGCATGGCCGGATTGTTTGAAGCCTGCAACTAAGCCATTTTGTAAAAACGCTGCGGCAGGTTTTCTGACCTGTCGCAGCATCATGGCCCTCAATGGCTCTCAATTTCGTGAACTAATTTACGGCCACATCAGCCTGTGCCAATTCCGTTGCGGAAATTTCCAGCCAGTCTATCTAAGACTAAAGTTCAATAGCTACTTCACGGAAAGCTATGGTAGATTTTCGCTCGCTCAACACAAAAACCTCCCGCAAATTCGATGGCGATCAGAAAGCTGACAAACGCCTGAAGACTGTTACCCAAGGATTACGACGTTGACCCCTGAACGTTGGCAACAAATTGAAAAGCTTTGTTACGAAGCTCTGGAACTGGATTCGGAGCGGCGGGATGCCTTTCTGCATCATGTTCGAGCAGGCGATGAAGAGCTTGGCCGCGAAGTCGAATCCATGCTTGCCGCGCACGACCGTGCTGGCGATTTTCTGCAACAGAATGCTTTTGAAATTGAAGCCGAGGCGTTGGTTCGGGACAAGGATTTGGAAAAGACCCGGCTTTTGCCGGTAGAAAGCTTCAGCCATTACCGGATTCTTTCACGCATTGGCGCAGGCGGCATGGGCGAAGTCTGGCTGGCGCGGGATACCAAACTGGACCGCAACGTCGCGCTGAAATTTCTGCCCACTCAGTTCACTTCCGACAGCGACCGTTTGCAACGATTCGTCCGCGAGGCCAAAGCCGCTTCAGCGCTGAATCATCCGAATATCATCACGATCTACGAAATTGGCGAAGCCGAAACCGCCGAAGGCAAAACCCACTTCATCGCCACGGAATTTATCGAAGGCCAGACTTTGCGGCAGGTTCTGGCGAACGAGGAACTGAGTTTGAAAAAAGCTCTGGACATTGCCAGCCAGACCGCCGCCGCTCTGGACGCCGCTCATCACGAAGGCATCATCCACCGCGACATCAAACCCGAAAACATCATGGTGCGCCCGGATGGCTTGGTGAAGGTATTGGATTTTGGCCTGGCCAAGCTCGACGCTCGGCGATCATTGCCTGAAGATTCTGTAGACACGTCGGCTCAAACTCAGCCTGGAGTTGTCAAAACTCAGCCGGGAATGATTCTGGGGACGTTGCGATACATGTCACCAGAACAGGCTAGAGGCCGCGAAGTTGACGCGCGCACTGACATTTTCAGTCTTGGCACAGTGCTGTATGAGCTGATTGCCCGCCAGCCGCTCTTTGCCGGGGAAACCACCGCCGACGTAATCGCCGCCATCATCAACAAAGAGCCGGAACCGTTGTCGGATTTTGCGCCTGACACGCCTGAAGAACTGGAGCGTATCGTTTACAAGGCGTTGGCCAAAGACGCCCGCGACCGTTACCAGACCGCACGTGATTTGCAGATTGATTTGCAAAACCTGAAGCAGGATTCCGACTTGAGCGCCCAGTTGGCTCGTTTGCGTAATTCGGGATCGAATCGCGTTTCTGGCGAATTGAGAAAAGAACTGTCGGGGTACTCACGTGCGAATTCGCCAGCATTTCGGCGCTGGGGGATTGTTGGAATTGCGCTCATCGTGTTGCTCATCATTGTCGGAGTGGTGTGGAAATTGAATGCTCCATCATCATCTCCGTTGCCGCGCGAACTGTCATTTGAAACATTGTTCGGCAGAAAAGGCCAGGACAATGTTTCGCTTTTGGAAAGCCGCTTTTCACCGGACGGAAAGAAAATCGCCTTTGCCATGGCTGACGAAGACGGCGGTCACATTTGGGTGCGACAAATCGGCAGCGATGGAGAGCAACAGATCACTTTCGGGAAATGGGATGACGACAACCCGATTTGGTCGCCAGATGACGATAAAATCGCGTTTGTCTCAACGCGCGGAAATCAGCTTGGTATCTGGACGACTTCATCTTTGGGGGGGACTCCCACGCCTGTGAAAACGCTGGGCGACAACCAAACTCTGGTCAATCGTGGCAGATTGCGAATGGTCGCCTGGGCAAAGAACGAATCGGCGATTTACTACGAATGGCAATACAATCTTTTCCGACTTGACCTGACCTCCAAAGAGGCGACGCCGCTTATCCAACCGAACCAGCCATTCCAATCACCGCAGGATTTTTCCCTTTCGCCAGATGGACGGGAAGCCATTTTCATCGCCGGGCAAAGCAGGCAATACGACCTCTGGAAAATTGATTTGGCGACGAGAAAGCCGCAACGAGTGACGAACGATCCGGCTTTAGATCAACACCCGCTTTGGCTGAGTGATGGAAGTCTGCTCTACAACTCCACTCGCGAAGAAAAGATGGAGCTTTACACAGTCAAGCCGTCAGGCGCTGAACCGACGCCAATTTCGACGGGAGGTCATCAATGTCAGCTCGCTGATTTTTCCAAGTCTGCCAATAGAGCTTTGTGTTACGAGCAAAGGGACGATTCGGACATTCTGGCCGTGGATGTTGAATCGGGTGCTGAAAAAGAATTGACTGACGATTACGGCATCGAGCTTTGGTCGAATGTGTCGCGTGATGGTCAGATGGTTGTCTATCAGGCGATACCGGGTGATGGGTTTATTCGGGACATCAGGAAAGGGCTTCTTTTTACCAAATCAGTCACCGCTAAAGGAAAAGCCACAAAGCTGGTTCCGAACGACGGATTTGATGCCCAATGGTCGCCGGACGGCAACCAGATCGGCTTTTTGCGTCTGGCCGAACAGACAATCCGCCTCTGGACGGTCAAAGCCGTTGGCGCGGAACAAAAGCAATTCGGAACAGACAGTGTCACTTTTGGCGGTTGGCAGAGCAGTCCGCCCTACAATCGTCTGGAGACCAGAACCTGGTCCTGGTCTCCAGACAGTACCCGGATCGCTTATAGCTCAATACAGAATGGGGTTGCCAACATTTGGCTCAAACCCATTGACGGGTCGCCGCCGACCAAAGCTTCGGATAACAATGATGCCAAGCTCAAGCTGATCTGTCCTATTTGGTCGCCGAATGGCGAGCGGTTGGCTTATGTGACGGAAACCGACGCGGCTTCAGGTAAACAGATTTGGAGCGTTTGGGTAAACAGCCAGGGGCAATCCAGAGTGATCTTTCAAACGGAAAGCCGTTTAAGGCTTCGCGGCTGGCTGGCAAATGATTATTTGTTGTTGGCGCTGGCTGAAAATGTTGCCGGAAGCGCGGCACAACCTACGACAGTCATGATGGTCAGTCTGGCAATCGATGCCAGTGAGAAAATCCTGGACAAACAACACTCGCTTGGGTCGCTGACGGACACCTATTTATCCAACCTGCACCTTGCGCCGGGCGGCGGCAAGGTCGCCTTCGTGAAAGTGCAGAATGGTCGGCACGACATCTGGGTTGCTTCGATTAATGGCAAGCTGATGAGCAAGCCCAGAAAAGTGACGAATAACAGCGATTCGGCCTTTCGATTCGCCAACTTGACGTGGTCGCCAGACGGAAAGACGATTTACTACGACAAACAAACCCGTTGGAGTTTGCTGACGGCCAGTGCCGCCCCCAGGTAATACAAACCGGGCGGATTTTTCTCGATGGTGTGGCGGGTTGTGAAATCGGATTGCGCCTTATGAGTCAGGGCGGGCAAACATTCGCCTAAATTGTAAAACAAACTCGCAGTGGAATGACTCATTCTCTGCTTAACCCCCAAGAGGAGATAAAAATGGCTCGTCAAATTACTACTACCCCCGAAACCTCAACGGATTGGTTGAAGGTCGAGTTGGCTATATTTGCCACCGGCGACAGGGATGCAGACCGCACAAAAACTCCGGCGATGGCCGATGGCGATGAATCGCAAAACATCCCTTTCATCAACGCATTGTGTAAAGCGTTCCAGGCCAAAGTTCTGGAGTATTACAACGCAGGCGCTGACGCTCAGGATCGCCTTGAACGGGTTGGCGAAATTAGTCAGATGTTTCGGGAGATCGGCTTTACGAAAGGTGGCAAGACTTTCACCATCGCTTCTTCCAACGCTGAGCTGACGGCGAAGAAAGCATACGAAATAGGAGCAGCAGGTTGCCCGCCAGACACTATGTGCGTGAATCGAACCTGTGTGTGAGAGGAAAATGGTTAATGCCTGATCGGTTGGAAACAGTCATTCACGCTTTTATCCAGGCTGGCGGTCGCAGTTCGCGGATGGGCACGGACAAAGCCTGGCTGGAAATCAATGGCTTGCCGATGATCGAACACGTGCTGGCGGCGGCAGAATCTGTCGCCGCCATCCTTTCTATTGTCATCAACCAAGCCAATCCGAATGCCGACCGTTACCGCGAACTTGCCGCCAAATGGAATGCCCGGCTGCTTTACGACCTGCACGATCACAAAGGTCCGCTCGGAGGCATTCACACCGCGCTGACACACTGCGGTGAACACGAATCGGCGCTGATTCTCGCCTGCGACCTGCCGTTTATCACGACAGAGTTCCTGTCATTTCTTTGCAAAATTCATCAGGCAGGCACTCAGCACTCAGCACTCAGCACTCAGCACTTCATAACCGTTCCGACGGATCAAGATGGCCGCCTGCAACCGCTCACTGCGATTTACGATCAAGCTTGTCTGCCTGCGATTGAAGAAATGCTGGCGAGCAATCAATTGAAAGTTGATCTACTTTTCGGGAAGGTTTCGACTGAAATTGTCGGCTATGAGAAGTTCTCGGCTTTGCTGGGAGAAGAAAATCTGTTTTCCAACATCAACTCGCCAACAGAGCACAAAAGAATCAAGCAAGTATCGCAATGACTTTCTCGGCTTCTTCCAAAGCTTTCGTCAGCATAATGGGAAGGTTGTTGATCGAATCTTCGTAATCGCACAGGTTGCGCCACTGCCTTAAATCTTCCAGCTTGTCGGCGACGCCTCTTTGCCGCCGCGTCTGAAAATGCCTTCTCAACAATGAGTGATCGTCGCCGTTGTAACGAAGGACAAGTCCGTGTCTGTCACGCGCATAGTTTCTGGCATGACCGAACGCTGCGTAATAGGCTCGGCTGACGGCGCAGCGAAACATCGCTTCCTGACTTGTGTTGGAATTGGATTGTGTTTGCAGGGACTGAGCTAAGCTGAGGTAATCTGCCCAATTAAACGCCATGCCTTGTTCACCTCAATGTCGGTTTGTCTACGCGCGGAAATCCAGCGTGACATGCATCCAGCCTGGAAGGTCGGCCAATTCATTTTCACAGCTTTCACGGATGCGCCCAATTTTATCCCAGGCTGATTGTTCGTCGCAGACGCGTTGCACGTATAAGGTCAGATACCGGTCATCAATTTCTGGGTCAGAGTAAAGCTCCAACGATAATTCGGCCTCGCCTGAAAACTCAGCCGCTGCTAACTTACAAACCTGCTCGGTGATTTTGACGAACTCAGGGTTCGCGGCCAGATAGCTTCTGACCTGTTCAGGGTTTGGCATTTCGACGTTGAAGCGTTTTAGATTGGACTCGATTCGTCTAACAGCAGGGGCTTCAGCAACTAAGACAGCGCTCATAGTTTCCTCCTTGTGTCTGGGCTATTATGGTTTTGATAATGTCGAAGTCAATGAATGTGTCGGAGGATGGAATTCTATGATCCGTAATCAGCACCAACTTCAAACCACAAAAGCCCAGGCCGAAAAATTCCGTCTTTCGCTTGAACAATTTGATGGCAATCCTGCCGCGCATCCGGGCGTACACCCGAAACTGATTGAAGCTCAGCGTGAAGCCATCGCCAGCCAGCTTGAAAGTTTGCGGCAAGACATAGAAAAGCTTGAAGGCAAATTGAATGCTGATAGAGCCGATTGAAATCATAGTTTGCTCAGCCCGCAACCAGTCCGCTAAACTCGCCGTTTCAACAACAACACAAAATCTTGACTGTGGCTGACTGCTGTAACTTTGTATGGCTATTGATCGAATTACGGTGCGTGGCGCGCGCCAGCACAACCTGAAAAACATCAGCTTGGAAATTCCTCGCAATCAATTGACGGTTATCACCGGCCTTAGCGGTTCGGGGAAATCCAGCGTGACATGCATCCAACCCGGAAGGTCGGCCAATTCATTTTCACAGCTTTCACGGATGCGCCCAATTTTATCCCAGGCTGATTGTTCGTCGCTGGCGCGTTGCACGTATAAGGTCAGATACCGGTCATCAATTTCCGGGTCAGAGTAAAGCTCCAACGATAATTCGGCCTCGCCTGAAAACTCAGCCGCTGCTAACTTACAAACCTGCTCGGTGATTTTGACGAACTCAGGGTTCGCGGCCAGATAGCTTCTGACCTGTTCA
>JBGAPB010000392.1:0-3507 GCA_044221525.1 Blastocatellia bacterium
CAACACCAACACCCGTGACGTGGTGTTGCGCCGTGAAGTCGCCTTGAACGAAGGCGATCCTTACAACAAACGTCTTTGGGATTTTTCCATCCTACGATTGAATCAGTTGGGTTTGTTTGAAGAGGTCAAGGAAAAAGACGCCATCACACGCACCAACGATCGCGACCAGACTGTAGACATTGACCTGCAAGTCAAAGAAAAAGGTCGTCAGGAGATTCAGTTGAATGGCGGAGTATCCGGTTTCCAGGGCAGTTTCTTTGGCCTGACCTACTCGACGAACAACCTGCTCGGTTATGGTGAATCGTTGAGCGTTTCGTTGTCGGGCGGCAACCGCCAGGTTTCCGCTCAATTCGGATTTACTGAGCCCTATCTATTCGGTAAACCTATTCAGTTGGGATTCCAGCTTTTTGCTTCCAGATACGCGTACATCGGCCAGGGATTCAACTTCTCTCAGGCAAACCAGATTCTCCAGGCCAGCTATTTCGGACTGTCTTCTATTGATGCCGACACGCTGTTTACGCAAAGAACTGCTGGCGGAGTGATTAGCATTTCAGGCCCCATGGCCATTTTCACCAGAAAGTTTCCAAAGTTTGCGCGCTCGACCAGAATTGGACTGTCGTATTCGCTGTCAACCAGCAGCATCGAAGATCCGAAGGTCAACACGGATGGCGACCCGACAAACGACATCCCAGTAACCTTCTCACAGCCGAAAATTCTGACCAGCCGCGTTACTCCAACGATCTACTACAACACCAAGAACGCCTATCTTGACCCAACTAACGGTCAGAGCTTGTCTCTTGGTTTTGCACTTTCGGGTGGAATTCTTGGCGGGGACGTGAGCACTTTTTCGCCATCATTTGAATATCAGCGATTTATGCCTGTCTTCAGAAAGCGATCTGAAAAGCCGCATGTTTTGGCAATGCGATTACGCGCCGATCACATTCGGACATTTGGAACGCCATTTACTACTCAGTCGCTTTCGTTTGTCGGCGGCATCCCGCTTTTCGAGCGATTCTTTCTGGGCGGCGAATATGACATTCGCGGATACAATTTCCGCTCGATTTCACCTGTGGTTCCTGCTGATTCGTTTCTTTCAACCAAAAATGTTTCGGCAAAAGTTCTCGACCCTTCAACCTCTCAATTGGTTGATGCCCCGGGTGGAACCGTGGCTCAAAGCGTTATCCGCAACTTTACTTTTGAATCACCTGGAACAGTGACTCCATCAGGCACTTGTACTGAAACGGCCAACCAATCAACCGGCTGTAACGTGTTAAATGCCCGACGGTTCTTCACCCCTATCGGCGGAGACACTCAATTCATTTACAACCTGGAATATCGCGTCCCGGTTTTCAGTGTTTTATCAATTGCCGCGTTTGCGGATGTCGGCACGGCGTTCAACGCTCGCAAATATAAAGATCAACTTTCGACCACTAATTTTATTCGGCAAACAATCACGCCAACCGGCGTAACGCTTAATCCGGCTGGCCGTGTGGCATCACAGGATGAACTGGCCAGTGCGCCGCGCGACTTGTTTGGAAATCCGATCGGCTATCGCACCATTTTCCTGGAAGGCGATTCGCGCGATTACAGCATCATCCGTGCATCCGAACAAAACGTGAAATTCCTTTCCGATCTGCGGTCTTCAATGGGTCTGGAATTCCGCATTCAGATGCCGGTCATCAATGTGCCGTTCCGTTTGATCTTCGCTTACAACCCGCAGGCGAAAACCGATATTACCGATCCGACCGTGTTATTCATTGAGCGCCGCACTGTTATGCGCTTCAGCGTCGGACGAACGTTCTAAAGGGGGCTGTTGGTTGGTAATTGGTGGCTGGCATAATCTCTGAGCCAATCACCAATCATCAATCACCAATCACCAACACCTACGAATAGACTGGAGAATTACTCAGAATGAAAACCAAGCTTTTAATGACTCTCGCTTTGGTTATAGCTGCAACTGCCGCCGCTTTGGCGCAAACTGGCGGCGCGCAGACCGCCCAGGCGACCAAAACAAAAATCGCCATCATTGACGTGATGGCGTTCCGTGACGGCATTGAGGAACTCAAAATCAAATACGAGAAACTGCAAACCGAGTTCGCGCCGCGTTACCGCGAACTTGAAGCCATGCAAAACTCGTTGGCAGCCAAAGAAAAAGTTCTCAATGAAAACAAAGAACTGACCCAGCAGCAGGCCTTAAAACTTCAACAGGAACTCGAAGACGGCAAAAGAACTCTTCAGCGTTCGGTCGAAGATTCGCAAGCCGCCGCTGCAAAACGCGAGGAAGAGGAAACCGGGCCAACCAAAGAAAAACTCAGCAAATTCCTGGAGCAGTATTGCCAGAAACTGGGCATCTCTTTTGTCTTTGATGGTCGCCAATTGCAGGAAACTGGCATAGTTATTTACGCTGACGGCAAAGCCAATATTACCGAAGATTTCGTCAAGGAATACAACAAGGCTTACCCGCTTCCGGCAGGAGCCGCATCAGCCAAATAGGACTTTTAAGCTATTACACGAAATTCGGGGCAAAGATTTCGCCCCACATACTTGTTAGGAGTTGAATAACCATGAAGAGATTGTTTATCGCATTTGCCATCGTCGCCTCGCTCACAGTGGCGGCACTTGCTCAAACCCAGGCGCCGCCTGCTCGTCCGGCTTCCAGCGGAGCCGCTC
Source organism: Blastocatellia bacterium (assembly GCA_044221525.1). GTDB lineage: Bacteria > Acidobacteriota > Blastocatellia > RBC074 > RBC074 > RBC074. The sequence goes on from JBGAPB010000392.1 coordinate 2,671, forward strand.
CCGCAGCGGCAGCCACAGGTGGAACCGGCGCCGAAGGCAAAATCGCCTATATCAACACAGCGCGTTTTGGTGAAGGGATCAACGAACTGAAAGAAAAATTGACAGCGTTGAATGCCGAATTCCAGCCAAAGATGAAAGAACTTGAGTCATTGGAAACAGATGTCAACAATCTGAAAAACAAGATTCAGACTCAGGGTAATACCGTCAGCGCTGCGGTTCGCAACGGTTGGGTTGAAGAAGGAACCGAAAAGGAACGCCAACTTAAACGTAAAGCCGAAGATTACAAAGCCATGGGCGATAAACGTCAGGCTGAACTCACTCAACCAATTTACGAAAAGATCGGCAAATTTCTGGAAAGCTATTCCCAGCAACGCGGCATAGTCATGGTTCTGGAAGGAGGAGCTGTTCAACAGACAGGCGTAGTGCTTTATGCCTCATTGGCTTCCGACATCACCGAAGATTTCATGGCTCTGTACAACAAAGCCAATCCAGGATCAGGCGCTGCTGCTCCGAAAAAATAAATCTCTAAAGGCAGAAGCCAATAGGCGAATTTCAAAAGGCAAAAGTGCAGAGTTGAATCTCACTTTTGCCTTTTGCCTTTTGCCTTCTGATATTTTTATGACTCTATCCGAACTTGCCCAATTCATTTATGCCGAGCTTCGCGGCGATGGCGAAGTTGAAATCACTGGTGTCAGTTCGCTCGACGCGGTTCAATCCGGCGAAGTGACTTTTGTCGCCGAAGCTGCCCGCCTGACTGACGCAAAAGCTTCGCCAGCCGCGGCTCTGATTATCCCGGACAAACTTGCCGATAACGAAAAACTCGCCGGGCGAAATTTG
>JBGAPB010000024.1:0-35074 GCA_044221525.1 Blastocatellia bacterium
ATGAAACCGGCCTGACCTGGATCAATCCTTCGCCGAATATGCGCAGCCTGACCGAAGCGACGCTTTATCCGGGAATCGGCTTGATCGAAACCACAAATGTTTCAGTCGGGCGCGGAACAGACACGCCGTTTGAATTGGTCGGCGCTCCGTGGATGGACGGGCGAAAACTGGCTGAAGCTTTGAACTCGGCGAAATTGCCCGGAGTTCGATTCGTTCCGGTGCGCTTTACGCCGAAAGCCAGTGTTCACAAAGACGCCGAATGCGGCGGAGTAAACATCATCGTCACAGACCGCGACCGATTCGATTCCGTGCTGACCGGAATGGAGTTGGCCGTGCAGGTAAAGAAGCTCTTTTCCAAAGACTTCGCTTTTGACCGATTCACGCGCTTGCTGGTGAATCAAAAAATTTACGACGCTTACCGGCAAGGTTCTGACGCGCGCGCCCTGAAACAGATGTGGGAAAGCGATTTGGAAGGATTCCGGGCGATCAGGAGAAAATACCTGTTGTACTGAAACTTTATGAGAAAAGCCGTTTCCATAATTGTCGCTTACCTGATTTTGTTGCTTAGCGCTCTGCTCCCAGCGCAAAAAACTGCTGCGCCTACGCCGACTTTGCCGCCTTTGCTGCAAGCAGAAAACACTTTGCCTGCTGTTTCGCCGACGCCGGAAATTTTTCCCGGAGAAGTTCGCGGACTGTGGGTGGTGCGTCACACAATGAGTTCGCCGCAAGCCGTTAAAGAAATGGTGGCCCGCGCCAAAGCCAACGGCTTCACCGATTTGATTGTGCAGGTTCGCGGGCGCGGCGACGCTTATTACAACTCCCGTGTCGAACCTCGCGCCGACGAACTGGCCGGGCAGCCAATCGAATTCGACCCGCTGGCTTTGACACTGGATGAAGCTCATCGAATCGGCCTTCGCGTTCACGCCTGGATCAACATTTATCTGGTCGCCAATATCGAAGAGTTGCCGCAATCGAAAACTCACCTGATTTATCAGCATCCCGAATGGCTGATGGTTCCCCGCGCAATGGCCAAAGAGCTTTATCCGATTGACCCGAAATCGCCTGAATACCTGAATCGCCTGGTCGAATTCACACGAGCCAATCGAACCGAACTTGAAGGGCTTTACGCTTCGCCAGCACATCCTGAGGTCAAAGAAAACCTGATTAAAATCTGGCTGGACGTGGCCGAACGTTACTCCGTTGACGGGCTGCATTTCGATTATGTGCGTTACCCAAACGCAAATTTTGATTACAGCCGCGCGGCGCTTGACCGTTTTCGCAGTGAAATGGAGAAGAGTCTGCCAGTTGAAAATCGAACCTCTTTAGCCGCCGAATCCGATCTCGACCCCTTGTTACACTCTGTTAATTTGCCGGCTCAGTTTGCACAGTTTCAGCGTCAGCAAGTCAGCGAACTGGTTGAGAGCATTTACAAAGGTGTCAAAGCCATCAAGCCAAATGCGGTGATTTCAGCCGCCGTATTTGCCAACGACGAAGACGCTTCACGTTCAAAATTTCAGGATTGGCGGCAGTGGATGCGACTGGGCTGGTTGGATGTGGCTTGCCCTATGTCTTACACACCGGATACCGACTCGTTTCGCCGCCAGGTCAACAATGCGGTCAAATTATCTTCAGGCAAACAGATATGGGCAGGCATCGGCGGTTATAAGCAGACGGCAGACGGAGCCATCGAAAAGATCAGAATCGCTCGCGAACTTGGCGCGCAGGGGTTCGCGCTCTTTTCCTATGACAGTTCGATCAAAGCATCGCCGGATTTCAATCCACAGGCTGATTATCTGGAGCGTGTTCGCGAAGCCTGGCTGCCGACAATGCCAAGACTATTGTCACAATGAAATTTCAGAAAATATTTTTTTCTACTACTTGCTCATTAGCCCGTCCCCATTCCACAATACTGCAGCTTTGTTAGGGGCATCTGACCACTTATCTACGGCTGAGAGATTCCATCTTGGCCAAAGTCCAACGACTAAAACCTGAAAAGGGGCTTGAGGTACCTTTACCCAAATCAATGAGTATTGAGACGGATCAACTCCGCAATACCCTGCCCCAAGCATAAACCCGAATGATCTCACTTAGGAGCATTTATGAAATCCTTAGAACTCAAATACCGAACAGGCATTTCGCTGATAGTTTTATTGGCAAGTCTTGCTCTGGTTTCCTATGCACAGGAAGTCACAGGCAGTCTGTTGGGCACCGTGCGTGATTCAAATGGCAGTGCCGTTATGGGCGCAACTGTGACCATTACAGACGCTGAAAAGAAAGTCGTGGTTCGATCCATAACCACAAATTCCGACGGCCAATTTTCTGCGCCGTTACTTCAATCCGGGCTGTACGACATTTCCGTCGAGGCCAAAGGCTTCAAGAAGCAGGTCGAGCGAACGATCAAGCTGGACTTGAACCAGCGTCGCACCGTGGACATGGTCCTGGAAGTCGGAGCGATTTCCGATGTCGTTACCGTGGAATCTTCTCCGGTTGCCGTTGAATCAACGACGCCAACATCGTCTTCACTCATCAGCGGAGATCAGGTGCGCGAATTGTCTTTGAACAATCGGAACTGGGTGCAATTGGTGACTCTGTCTCCAGGAGTTTCAAACGACCTTGCCGACCAGGTTTACGTCGGCACAACCAACCCCAGCGGTCAGGCAAACACCATAAACATTTCAGTCAATGGCGCGCGCAGCAGCCAAAACACATTCACTGTTGACGGCGCAGATGTGACAGACCGCGGATCGAACATCACCATTCAGGCTTACCCAAGCGTTGATTCCATTGGCGAAATCAAAGTTTTGCGCAGCCTGTATCCGGCTGAATCCGGTCGCAGCGGCGGCGGACAAGTCAACGTCATCACACGTTCGGGTGGTTCAAACTTCCACGGCAGCGCGTTTGAATTTCTTCGCAACGAAGTTTTGAACGCCAACGATTTTCTGACCAACAGCACGTTGAACCCGGCTTTCGGTCGTACTTCCGATGGCAAAGCCCGACGCCCTCCATTCCGGTACAACAACTTCGGATGGACGTTCGGCGGCCCTATAGCCTTGCCGAAAAGCGTTTTTGGGCCATTAGGTTGGGATGGAGCCAAAGAAAGACTCCATTTCTTCTTTGCTCAGGAATACAGGCGTGATCGCAGAGCCGCTCCCGCCGCCACTGCCACTGTTCCGGATGAAAATTTGCGAAAAGGGGTTTTCCCATTTCCTGTTTGCATCAATCGCCCGCTTTTGGGTGAAACTGCCTGCACAGGAAATTTCATACTGCCGGCCAACACTCCGATCCCGGCAAATATGTTAAACCCAACTGCTTTGGCTTATCTCAACGGAATTTATAACAAGCTTCCTTTGCCAAACAGTCCATCGGTCGCCAATCCGTTTGCGTTAGTTACCGCAATTCCGAACGTGGCGGATTTTCGGCAGGAAGTGTTGAAGATTGATTACACGGTCTCGCCTCGTTGGAACATGTATTACCGTTACGAACACGACGCGATTCCGACAATTGACGGCAATGCTTTGTTTTCCAGTGGTTCCGGTTTGCCAGGAGTTTCGACAACCAAGACAGGTTCGCCAGGCAAAACTCACACGTTCCAAACCACTTTCACCATCAACCCGAAACTGCTGTTCGAAGGTCGTTACAATTATGGTTACGGGGCAATCCTCAGTCAGAACGTCGGCGCATTGGCTTTGGCAAACACTACGATTCCGATCACTTTGCCTTACGCCAGCACTCGCGACCGAGTACCGACCATCACAGGCAACGGATTTACCGGACTGACCAGCTTTGGGCCGTATGACAACTTTTCTTACAAACACAACTTCAATGGCAGTTTGACGGGAATTTACGGCAACCACACTCTCAAGGTCGGAGCCGTGTATTCACTTTATCGCAAGAACGAAAACGCTTTGGCGGGAAGTAACGAAGGAAATTTCAGCGCCTTTCCTACCACGATCCCGACGGGGCAGACTTTCCCGCAAAACTACACCCTGCCGAACGGCACTGTTTTGCCGAATGCCTTAACCGCCACAGTCGCCGCCAACTTGCAGCGATGGGCCAACTTCCTGGTCGGCAACGCGACGACTTTCACGCAGGCTCATTACGATTACACCGCCGATTTGCGGCAGAAAGCCATTGAAGCTTATGGGCAGGATGAATATCGCGTGAAAAATAATCTGACGCTGTATTACGGCGTGCGTTATTCATATTTCCCTTCGCCCTATGACAAGAACGGTCGCCTTTCGAATTTCGATCCGTCGCTTTACAGCGCATCAAATGCGCCGTTGGTGACGGGCGCTGGCAACCGAATTTCCGGCACAGGAAATTATTGCAACGGTATCATCGTCAATTCGCAAAACTTCCAGACAGGCCCGGCAGCTTTCAATTGCACACCGACGGCTTCGCCTTATGGAGAATATGTCATTGATGTCGGTAAAACCGACTTCGCGCCCAGACTTGGATTGGCCTGGGACCCTTTCCACAAAGGCAAAACCGCGATTCGAACCGGTTACGGCATTTATCACGAACAGGTTCTGGTCGGCACTTTTGAACAGAACATCGGAACCAATCCGCCTTATCAGGAAACCATCAGCGGAACGAACGTTCGCCTGGATAATCCCGGAGGGTCAATTGTCGCTGGCGCTGCCGTTCAGAGTCTGCGCGCCATTCAAACCGATTGGCATACGCCGTATATGCAACACTGGTCTTTGGATGTTCAACAACAGTTGACCAATTCCACCATCGTGACCGTTGGTTACTATGGTTCAAAAGCCACTCACTTGATCGGTATCACCGAGTTGAATGAAGTGCCGCCGGGCAAGGCACTCAGTTCTATGTGTGCTCCTGGCAATGGTTACATCGGACAAACTCCTGCGCCAACGCTGGTTCAATGTCAGCCAGCTGGTTACGCATTTCGTAATTCATCAACTGCTACTGGCAATCCGAACGTAGTCGGAACCACTGCATCCACCGATTTGCTGATTTTGGATCAGCTTCGCCCGTATCGCGGCTTCCGTTCGATTGCGATCATCCAGCCGCGTTACAACTCGAATTACCACAGCTTGCAGTTTTCCGCGCAGCATCGGTTTTCGAGCGCGTCAACAATCGGTCTGGCTTACACCTGGGCCAAGAATTTGACGGATAGCCAGAATGACCGGTCGGCTTCACCCCAAAACACCTACGACACCAGAGCCGAATACGCTCGCGCGTCGCTCGACCGCAGGCATATTTTTGTGCTCAATTACGTTTACCAGCTTCCTTTCTTCCGCACTCAACAAGGTTTGGCCGGGAAAGCATTTGGCGGTTGGCAGGTATCTGGCATTACCAACATTCAAACCGGATTGCCGTTTACAGCGACCACCTCGAATCTGGATTACGCCGGAGTCGGGTTGATCAATACGAATCCGACTGCCAGACCGAACCAGCTTTGCGATCCGAATAGCGGAGCGCCGCAAACTCCGCAGCAGTATTTCAACACTGCCTGTTTCCAAACAAATCCGCCGAACACCGGAACAGGTTCGACCGGATTGCAAAACACACAGGGAACAGCCGGACGCGGAACCATCAATGGCCCCGGAACCACACGCTTTGATTTCACACTGTCCAGAACAGTGCGTTTCACCGAAAGCGTCAGACTGCAACTTCGCGGCGAAGTCTTCAACATTTTCAACCACACGAACTTTAGAGGCTTCACCAGCACGAACGTCACCAGCACGGCTTTTGGCCAAATCGGCACCGTTCGTGACCCGCGCACAATGCAGATGGGAATCAAGCTGATCTTCTAACCACTGTTTCCAGTTGAAACAGTCTTCAACTTACGACCGATGAACGCCACTTTGCTGTTTGCGACCTGGCATTCATCGGTCGTACTCTTTCCAGCGTCAAAATCAGAACCGCTTTATCTGACAACGCGAAATTTGAATTGAATTTTAAGGAGCATTCATCTTGCAGAAAGATTTGTCCGTCTATCATCAGCCGATCAGCGACCTGTTCCCGCCGTTACCTGTCGTCGCCGAAGCCTGGCAGCAGTACAGGCTGAGCGATGAGCAGGTGCGGTTTTTCAACGAAAACGGTTATCTGGCTGGCGTTCGCATTTTGAGCGACAAACAGGTCGAAACTTTGCGCCATCAGTTGAAAGATTTGATGAACCCTTCGAGCGAAGCCAAAGAGTTGTTTTACGAATTCCACTCGAACGAGTCACTTGATCCGACGAAGGTGCTTTTTCACGCTTTGGGAGCCTGGCGAATCCAGCCAGGGTTTCACGACATTTTGTGGCATCCGGCGTTTTTGGTTCCGGCTTCGCAATTGTTGGGTGGAGCGGTGCGATTCTGGCACGACCAGATTTTCTGCAAACCGGCCAGGCATGGCGGCGTAGTCGCATGGCATCAGGACTATTCGTATTGGACTCGGACAACCCCGTTGCGACATCTGACCTGTTGGATTGGTCTGGACGATTCAACGCGCGAAAATGGTTGCGTGAATTATGTTCCCGGCAGTCATCTGTGGCCTGATTTGCCGATCACAGGTTTGACCGGAGATATGGATTCGGTGCGAGATGTTTTGCCGGATGAATTGAAGGAGAAATTTCAGCCCGTGGCCGTCGAATTGAAAAAAGGCGAATGCACTTTCCATCACGCCCGGACGATGCACGGCTCTTATGCAAATACGACTGAGCAACCCCGCCGAGCGACCGTAATCAACGTCTTCCAGGACGGAGTGATGTCGAATTCAGATGGAGCGCCTGTGGCTGGCGTGCCTCCAATCCCGAAAGGCGAGAAAATGGGCGGGCAGTTTTTTCCACTGTTGTTCAGTCCAGATTCCCAAATCAAATTGGCACAAAACCCTGTGAACTCCCGGCTGAATTGATTGAAGTACCAGATGCCATTGAGTGTTTGATGGCGACTCTATTATTATCTGCAAGCCTCAGTGCGCCACTTGGCTGAAACAGGCATCAACCACTAACTCAAACGAAGCCTACTAACCTTGACGATTTGGAAAAGGATGGTCGCAAACATGAATTTGCCGAAGCTTTTAGGATTAAGCCTCTTAATAGTGTCAGTAATTGAAACCAGCGTGCTCGCTCAAACGAAGCAGAATCCATGCCCTAAAAACAGTGCGCCTGAGATTTGGATCAAAGATAAAGGTGCTGATAAATACAGAGAAGGTGTGGGCAGAAAATTTGTTGATATTCAGGGCGGAGAGTTAATCTATTGTGTTGGAAATTACGTTGCCCAAGACAAATTGAGTGGCATTGAGGAAATTCGTTTTGCGCCGCCTGGAGTTGCTAAGACAAATCCGCCAACCGTATCACAAACTGGTTCCACGTTTTCCACAGTAATTCCTGATGAGACGGCTGTTGTTCGAGCGTATATTTACTCGCCGACAAACCTTCAGCATCCAACTTTGACTGGCAGGGTCACGCTTGAGGTTGTGCTTTATGAAAACGGAGCCATTGGCCCAATTCGTGTTATTCACACTGACCATTCTGTCTTAACGAATCTCGCGGAAGCGGAAGCGAAAAGATTGAAATTTACACCGGGAATCAAGAGCGGCAATTGGGTGAGTGTCATCAAACAGGTCGAGTTTACTTTTTCTCAAAATCCCACAGCTAGTCCAATTTCGCCAAACCCGCCAATCAGGCCTCGTTCAGTACTTCTGCCTTCGTTCAAAGTTCTGAAGCCTGATAGCGAGCGATTGATCAATCGCGATGACGTCATTCTGCAATGGGAATCTGTTCCAGATACTTTTGGTTACAGAATCGAAGTTCAGTGCAGCTACAACTACAATGAATGCCTCACTGCTCGTGTAGCCGGGTCACAAACCAGCTACACCCTGAAGTTTCTTGGCGATGGACCGGTCAGATGGCGTGTTTTTGCCGAACGTAAAAACGGCAAAGATGCCGTAAGCACTTGGGGATTTTTTGGTTATAAAAAGTAGCCTTACTTCGTTCGCTGCAAAGTCATTTCGAAAAACTTCCGCCAGGTTTTACCGTCCATTGAAAACTCGCCGACTTCGTTCCATTGGCCTGCGTCAGTGAGCTTGATCGTGTATTTGATTTCGACGTTTCGCTGCGGGTCCTTGAATCCCCAAATCAGTGATTGATCGCTGGAGGTCATTTCGGCGTCAATTGTTTTGCCATCGGCGCGAAAGGCTCGGAATTGAAATTTCTTGGCCGCCGAATCAAATGAAATCACCGCCAGAGCCTGGTGAACAACAACTTCCTGCTCAGAGTCCGGGAGCTTGCTTTTGCCAAGACCTTCGATGATGGCGACCGTTCCATTCAGTTTGCTCTGAACACTTTCGCTTTGTTTGAAATTTTTGCGGCCGCCCGGCCCCATTTCGATCCAGCCTTCGCCTTTCCACTCGCCGATCAGAAAATCCAGTTTCTTCATCTCCGCCGCCGAAGAAGTTCCAGCCGATTGAGCCAGTGCGGCAACCGGAATCAGTAATGCACAAAGTAACAATGTCAGTCGTTTCATGTTGCTCCTTTATTTGTGTCGGAAATTATTCGCCAGCCAGTATTCGCCTGACCGCGGGCGCGGCGACGAAACAGGCTACGCCGCCGAACATCGCGTATTTCCAGGTGATGACCTGAAAAGCCATCGCCATAAAAAACAGTATGCCGATCAGTCGCAATAAATGAGCGATTGAATTGGCCCGGCGAATTTTCTCTGAGTTATCCATTCTTCAATTCCTCCTGTTTCGTTCTGCCATTTTGTCGCAGAGGCCAAAACCGCTGCTGTTGGCAATCTACGTTGGTTTCGGACTGAAATGCTGGCCGACTTTCTGAGCGGTTGTTTTTGGCGACTGAACGGTAAGTTCGCCTGGCGATGATGATTGGCAGATGGCGAAAGCTTTGCCACAATCAGGTTGAGATGAATCAAAACTGGCTTCGATTTTTAGAAGAGATTCGGCGTTATGCGCGTTACTTATTTTTAGCGCCACTGGTGGCTTTGCTACCGTTTTTGCTGAACCTTTCATACTGGCGAGAGCGCGGAATATGGCTGGGTTTGTTTTCATCCTTGGCGGCTGGGACAGCCATCGGCCTGATCATCGCAATTTTCTTTTTTGTTACTTATGCGACGTTAACACAAATCAAAATCAAAACTGGAAAGTTCTATCAACCGCCGATCCTCTTTCAAATGCTGTTAGGGAGTTTCGGAGCTATAACCGGAATGTGGTTGGTGGATTTTGTCAGAAACCGTTGGAGCGGTGTTTCCGCGCCCGCCCCGCCTTTTTTGCCGGTGCTGGTTTTCAGCGGAATGATCGCAACAGCTTTTTCGCTCTTCTTCGCTTATCAACGCGCAAAAGAAGAATCTCTGGCTTCGCGCGCCGAAGCCGCCGAAGCTCGTTATCACACGCTGGAAAATCAGATGCGCCCGCACTTTCTGTTCAATGTGTTGAACAGCCTGGCGGAACTGATCGAATCCGGGCGTGAAGACGCGGCTGAAACTACTTACAAACTGTCGAATCTTTATCGCCAAATCCTGGCGAATTCCGGTTTGAAAACGGCGTCGCTGGAATCTGAAGTGAAAATCGTTCGCGACTATTTAGAACTTGAACAACTGCGCTTCGGTTCGCGGTTGCGGTTTGAATTTCGATTGCCGGACAACTGCGACCGGATTTTTCTGCCAAGCTTGATGCTGCAAACCCTGGTCGAAAATGCAGTCAAACACGGCGTTGCGCCCGCAGTTGAAGGCGGCGAGGTTTTGATTGAAATCTGTTCGGAAGGCGATGGGTATCGGCTGAAGGTGGAAAACTCTGGCTCGCCACTGAAACAACAATTGGCGAATGGAACCGGTTTGGCTAACACGAAAGCGCGATTGAATTTGCTATACGGCAACCGCCATGGCTTCGAACTTCGCAGCGAAAATGGCTGCACAATTGCCAGTTTTCGCTTTACGGGAGAAAACCTTGGCTGAGCCAAAACAATCCCTGCCAACACGAATTTTGATCGTTGACGATGAACCTCTGGCGCGGCAGCGCGTCGCCCGTTATATGCGACAGTTCGGTCAGGAGTTTTTGATTGAAGAAGCAGAAAGCGGAATTCGTGCCGTCGAACTGATTCAATCGTTTCAACCTGAGATCATCTTTCTGGATGTGGAAATGCCGGGACTGAATGGTTTGGAAGTTTTGCAGCAGTTCGAGCAACGGCGGTTTCAAATCATCTTTCAAACCGCTTATGACCGATTCGCCATTCAGGCCTTTGAGGAATATGCCTGTGATTACCTGCTGAAACCTTTCACCGCCGAGCGATTGCACCAAGCTTTGACGCGCGCGCTTAACCGGGTTGCAGACGAAACGAGACTGCGCGCCTTGGAAAGCAGATTGGCCGAACGCGATGGTTATTTGCGGCGGCTGACGGTTAAGCAAGGTAATCGGCTGCGGGTGGTTGCCGAACAGGATGTGCATTGTTTCGTCAGCCGAGATCATTACACCTGCGTTTATTTTGGTGAGAGTGAAAATTATGAAGGGATTTGCGATTTGTCGCTGGCCAGATTGGTTGAGCGGTTAAACCCGAACGAGTTTCGCCAGCTTCATCGAAACAGCATTGTCAGAGTTGCAGCAATCGTCGCGCTGGGCAGGTCAAGAGACGGAGAAGTTTGGGTTGAATTGTCGAATGGAATGAAATTGCCGGTTTCTCGCAGCAATCAACGAGCAGTCAGGCGGTTACTTGATTCCAGGCAGTGAGTTGTTTTTTTACTTTGCCTGGGCAAGCAGCTTTTTCCGAACAATGACAGAAAGAATAAAGAAGGCCAGGCCTCCGATCATTGCGTAACCAAGCGGGATAATCCGAAAAGCCATCGCAACCAGGCACAAAATGCCAAGTCCCCTGATAACGTTGGCGGTGGAATTGGCTACTTGAATGTCTGTAGGTTGGCTCATTTCAAAAATTCCTTTGGAGTTGGTAGTCCCGCCTTCAGGCGGAATGGATTCAGTAACCAAGTCTATTCCGCCTGAAGGCGGGACTACCAACCTTTTCCGGCATCAGCCTTTCTTTTTGTACTTTTCGATCAGTCCCTGCATTCCGTCGGTTTTACCGTTGAATCGGAATCCATAGTACTGCTTCAGATTGTCCAGCAATTGGTCTTGCGTTGTTTTCAACTGAGCGTTGCCTTCGCAGGCGGCGACTCCGCGAGCCAGCCAGTCAATGACTTCGTCCATTTTTTCCAGAGCCTTGTCCATCAACTCAGGTTTCTTTTCCGTCTGATATTTTTGAGCCAGTGTCTGGTATTCATCGTTTGTCAGGTTGATCAACATCAACAACAGCCCAACATCGTTTTGTTCCAGTCCAACGGCTTTTTCGGCGCTTTCTTTTGCTTCGGCCTTTTGGTTGTTTTGAGTCAGCACAACGGCACGAGCGTAATACAAGCGCCACAGCCAGGAATTTTTGTAAGCCGTCCATTTATCGTCTGCCATCCAGCTTGGTTTTTTGTCGGCTTCCATTAGCTCAGCGCCTTTGGCGGCGGATTCAACAGCGGCTTTCATCAGCTTTGGAGTTGCCGCCTGTTTTTGAGTTTGAGTCGCGCCTGCCCAGGTGATCTGAACGTGAATGGTCACGTCATCCGGGTTCTTTTCCAGATACTTGGCGCTTTCGTCCAAAGCCTGGTCGAATTTATTGGTGGCGAAATAAGCTTCAATCAGTGAAGGCCGAACCAAATCGGGTTCGCCTGGCTGATTGAACATTTTTGAGAACTCTTCAGCCGCCTTGATCTTCTGGTTGTTGTCTTGAATTTTGTAAATTTCGTTGGCGATGGTTCCGGCAACTTCGGAGCGTTTGACGCCTTTGGGAAATTTCTTGGCATATTCTGCCGCCGCTTTGGTTTTGGCTTCCAGCCCTTGAGCTTTGAGCAGTTTTTCCAGCGCGTTGCGCTCATCGCCGGAAATCGCTGGGCCTTGATCTTTTTTATCCTGCGCCGCAGCGACTGCCGTAAAGCAAATCAGCGCAAACGCGCAAACAAGCATTCCCCGAAAAAAGGGAGCTAACTTTGATTCCATTTTTAACCTCGTGTTGTTTTGGTTTCGGATTGGGAATGATGTGCGCGAACGCCACATCAACGCGGCAGATTATACTTGAGAGGTTAGGGTGAAGAAAGCGGGGCAATCCGAAAGATTGCCCCGCTGAAGTTTATACGCCGCTTTGCTGAATCAGCTTGGCAACCAATCCAGTCCAGCCGGTTTGGTGGCTGGCACCAATGCCTGCGCCGTTGTCTCCGTGGAAGTATTCGTAAAACAAAACGTTATCCCGCCAGTGCGGATCGTTTTGGAACTTATCTGATCCGCCGAAAACCGGACGTTTGCCTTCGCCGTCGCGCAGGAAGATGTGAGTCATACGGCGCGAAACTTCTCCGGCGACTTGCCACAGGTTTTCCTGTCGTCCAGAGCCGTAAGGAAACTCGACTTTGAATTCATCCTGCTGGTCTTTGCTGTAAAAGAAGTGAAACTTCTGAAGTGATTCGACCAACAGGAAGTTGACTGGAAACCAAATCGGCCCTCGCCAGTTTGAATTTCCGCCGAACAAACCCGTCGAAGATTCAGCCGGTTCGTAATCAACTCGATGCTCGGTGCCGTTGACGTGCAACACGTATGGATTTTCGCGGTGATAAGCCGAAACCGCCCTGATGCCGTGCGGCCCCAGAAACTCTTTTTCGTCCAGCATATATCGCAACACACTTTTCAGCCGGTCGCGGTTGACCAGCGACAACAGGTGATGAACTCGGCCGTTTTCATCGGTCAGCGTTTCAAGGTGTTTGCTGAATTCAGGACGGTTTTCAATAAACCACTGCATTCGTTTTTTGAAGCCAGGCAGCCTATCAATCGTCTCCGAATTCAAGGTTTCGACTGCGAACAATGGAATCAAACCGACCATCGAACGCACTCGCATTGGCAGATGATCTCCGCTGGGCAGGTGCAGAACATCGTAATAAAAGCCGTCCTGTTCGTCCCAAAGCTCAGTGTCGCCACAACCCAGATGATTCATCGCGTGACAGATGTAAACGAAATGCTCGAAGAATTTCGAAGCCACGTCTTCGTAAGCCGGATTGTCTTTGGCCAGTTCCAGCGCGATATGTGGCCCCCGGTCGGCAAGACCGAACTACGGTCAAAGACTCCGATGTTATCCAAGCCGAGAAAGCCGCCCTGAAATATGTTCTTGCCGTCGGTATCTTTGCGATTGACCCACCAATTGAAATTGAGCAGCAGTTTGTGAAAGACGCGCTCCAGGAACTGGGTATCGCCCTTCCCCGTGCGTTTCTTGTCCACTTTGTAAACTCGCCACGCAGCCCAGGCGTGAACCGGCGGATTAACATCGCCGAAGGCCCATTCGTAAGCGGGAATTTGACCGTTCGGGTGCATGTACCATTCGCGCAGCATCAGCACGAGTTGTTCTTTGGCAAAGTCTGCGTCAACCAGCGCCAGCGGTATGCAATGAAATGCCAAATCCCACGCCGCGTACCACGGATACTCCCATTTATCCGGCATCGAAATTACGTCGGCGTTATACAAATGTCCCCAATCGCTGTTGCGTCCATTCAATCGCTCGCTTGGAGGTTCAGGCTGTTGGTGGTCACCGCGCAGCCAGCGGCTCATGTCGTAATGGTAAAACTGCTTGCTCCACAGCATTCCGGCAAAGGCCTGGCGCTGAACGTTTTTGGCATCGTCGGAAACGTCACCTGGAGCGAGTTTCTTGTAAAACTCATCGGCTTCGGCGGTTCGCTCGGCAAAAATTTTGTCGAAGTCTTTGCCAAAAGGTTTGGAAAGCAAAGTGTTATCGCTCAGTCGCAGCTTGATGGTTTTGGATTCGCCGGGTGCCAGCGTCAGTTTGTAATGCGCAGCCGCTTTCGTGCCATGCTTTTCCGGATTGACCGCTTCGGTTCGACCGTCAACGACGAAATCGTTGATGCCATCTTTGACAAAAGGCGAAATGTTTTCAGCGCCGTAAAGCCGCTGTTTGTTTGTCTCGTTTTCAGTAAACAGAAGCTCCGGTGAAAGGTCGCAATACAGACGGCGAGGCGTCGGGTAATAATCGTGCTTAAGCTCAATTACGCTTGAACCGTTCACAGATTCGGCCTGCTTCATTTCCGGGCGCGGAGCTTCAGCATCCCAAGACCAGTTGTTGCGAAACCAAACTGTCGGCAACAGGTCAAGTTCGGCAGTTTCCGGCCCGCGATTGGCAACAGTGATTTTAATCAGAATGTCTTCGGCGTCGGCTTTGGCATATTCGGCGAAAACGTCAAAATAGCGGTTGTCGTTGAAAATGCCGGTGTCCAGCAGTTCATATTCCAGATCCAGCTTGCCTCGACGCTGGTTTTCTTCAACCAGTTGCCGATATGGAAATTCGGCCTGAGGGTATTTGTACAGAAACTTCATGTACGAATGCGTAGGCGTCGAATCCAGATAGAAGTAATACTCCTTGACGTCTTCGCCGTGGTTGCCCTGAGAGCCAGTCAAACCGAACAGCCGCTCTTTCAAAAACGGATCGCGACGATTCCACAATGCCAAAGCGAAACAGATGTTTTGCTGGCGGTCACATATCCCGCCGAGTCCGTCTTCGCCCCAGCGATAAGTTTTCGACCTGGCATGGTCGTGCGGGAAGTAATCCCAGGCCGAACCGTGCGGCGAATAATCTTCGCGGACGGTTCCCCAGGCGCGCTCGCTTAGGTAAGGCCCCCAGCGTTTCCAATGTTTGGTTCGTGCGCGAGATTCAGCCAAGCGTTGATCTTCGGCGGTCGGGCGCAGTTTCAGTTGTTGATTCGCTTCGTCAGATTGATGTTTCAAGACAGACTCCTCCCCTGCAAGTTGTTCAATGGTTTGACATGAGCAATATCCCAAAGGCTGAGAGAAAAATTCCAGAGGAGGGCGAAAACGTTTAGAGTTCAAGCTTCAGCTTGTCTGCATTTCTGCGACAAGCTGAAGCTTGAACTCTAAACCGGTCAACCTTTCACGACGCCAATGTAAGGCAGGTTGCGGTAACGTTCGGCGTAATCCAAACCGTAACCGACGACGAATTCATCGGGAATGTCGAAGCCAATGTAATCGGCATGTACTTCAACCTTGCGCCGCTCGGGTTTGTTGAGTAAGGTTGCAATCTTGATGGAAGTCGCCCCGCGCGCCTTGAAACTGTTGACCAGATAGTTGAGCGTTAAGCCCGTATCCAGTATGTCTTCGACCAAAATGATGTCGCGTCCTTGCAATGGTTCGTCCAGGTCTTTGACGATTCTGACTTCGCCGGAAGAGGTTTTTTCTTTGCCGTAACTGGAAACGGCGATGTAATCAATCGTTAGGTTCAGGTCAATCGAGCGCATCAAATCGCTGAGGAAAACCATTGCGCCTTTCAGCACGCAAATCAGTTCTGGACGGCGACCAGCATAATCTTTTGCGATCTGCTCGCCCATCTGACGAATTCGCTCTTGAAGCTTGTCGGTGGTAATCAGGACGCTCAAGTTTGGACTGGTAAATTCCGATGACATCGTGCCAAGGCTCCTTTATTGTTCAGAGTTCACGCTTTAGCTTGTAATAACGCCGACACGCTGAAGCGTAAACTCTGAACTTAATGAATGTTGTTATGGATTGCTTCTGGGAATCGGCAATATATTGGCCGCCTTGCTGGGTGTCAATTTGGCGAAACTTGCATCAAAATCTCGAATCTCAAATCTTGAATCTCAAATCATAAACACGAAGATGGACTACCGATTTCCTTTAATTGAAAAACTGCCGCCTTATGTTTTTGCCGTTACCACTCAATTGAAGATGGAAGCTCGCCACCGCGGCGAAGACATCATTGATCTTGGAATGGGCAACCCCGATCTGGCTACTCCGGAACCGATTGTTGAAAAGCTGGTCGAAGCTGCGCGCAATCCTCGCAATCATCGTTACTCGGCATCGAAAGGCATTCCGAACCTGCGCCTGGAAATTTCCCGCTGGTACGCTCGCCGTTACAACGTAGACATTGATCCCGAAACCGAAGCCATCGCCACCATCGGAGCCAAAGAAGGCTTTTCGCATCTGGTGCTGGCTCTGGTCGAACCCGGCGACAAGGTCATTGTTCCCGACCCCAGTTATCCGATTCATTCTTTTGCGGCGACCATCGCCGGTTGCCAGTTGATAAAACTTCCAGTCAACGATGGCCCGGAAGCGATGCTGGATGCCCTGCGCCGGTTGGAGTATTCGCGTTCAGACCAGCCAAAACTTCTAGTGCTTTCTTTCCCGCACAATCCGACGACTGTTTGTGTCGAGTTGCCTTTCTTTGAAGAAGTTGTGGCAATCGCTCGTGAACGCGGCTATCTGGTGGTTCACGATCTGGCTTACGCCGATCTTGGTTTCGACGGATATAAACCGCCCAGTATTTTGCAGGTCAAAGGCGCAAAAGATGTTGCCGTCGAAATGTTCTCAATGTCCAAAAGCTATTCGATGGCCGGATGGCGAATGGGATTTTGCGTCGGCAACAAGCAGGCGGTTTATGCGCTGACACGCCTGAAAAGTTATCTGGATTATGGAATGTTCCAGCCGATTCAGATTGCTGGCATCATTGCGCTCCGCGATTGCGACGAATACGTTCCGCAGATAGTGGAGGTTTATCGCAAACGCCGCGACGTTCTGATCAAAGGGTTGAATTCGGCTGGCTGGAACGTGCCTTCGCCAAAAGGAACCATGTTTGTCTGGGCGAAAATCCCGGAGTATTTCGCCAAACTCGGTTCGCTGGAATTCGCCAAACAGCTGATTACCCGCGCTGGAGTCGCCGTTTCGCCAGGCAACGGTTTCGGCGAAGCCGGAGAAGGTTATGTGCGATTTGCTCTGGTGGAAAACGAACAGCGCATTGCACAGGCAGTTCGCGGCATCAAATCGTTTTTGACAGACTGAAACCGGCTGAATTTGATGGAAGACAGAGACAAAATACGTCAACTGGTTAGCGAGGCCTTGCAGCAGCAAGTCGGCGGAGCGTCTGCTGCTGCAAAGCCTGAACCTTCTGCCGTAATTGACGAATCGGCCAAAGCCGTCATCACCGAAGCCGATGTCCGCGACTTGGCAGTCGGCGCAACCTTGCTTATACGCGAAGACGCGATTATCACTCCGGCAGCAAAAGATTCGATTGCCGAACGTTGCATTGAACTGCGTTACCGTCCAAGGCGTTCGGCTTCCGGCCAACAGCGAATTGTCGCTTTGGGAGCAGACCACGGTGGGTTTGAAACCAAAGAGCGGCTGAAAAAGCTGCTGGATGAATTGGGGTTCAAGCACCGCGATTTCGGCACATTTTCTGAAGAGGCGGTTGATTATCCCGACTTCGCACACGCCGTCGCACGAGCTGTCGCTGACGGCGGTTGCGATCTGGGAATCATCGTTGACGGCGCGGGAATAGGTTCCTGTATGACCGCGAACAAAGTTCCGGGAGTCCGTGCGGCGATGTGTTACGACCCGGCGACTGCTCGCAACAGTCGCGAACATAACTACGCCAATGTTCTGACGCTTGGAGGAAAAATGCTCTCAGCCGAGCAAATCAGTGAAGTCGTCAAAACCTGGCTGGCCACCCCAGAAGGCGAAGCGCGTCATGGCAGGCGCGTGGCAAAAATTATGGCTGTCGAAAAACAGTACTTGCGCTGACTCTTTCTCAGCGGCGCGTCGCCGGCCCCCGTTACCGGCGCAAATTGCAATCAACAAGTGATCTTCAGCAGAACTACCAACGTTACGACAATGGCGTAGCGCTCCAAAATGGCGTAATCATCCAACAAGCGAGGTTTAACCGTGATGGCAAACAAAGTTTCTTTGGTAAAAGGATTTTTGAAGTTGGCGCTGCCTTTGCTGGCGCTATTGGCAATTGGTTTGAACTGGCATTCATCTGCTGCCGGTGTCGTTGCCGGAGCCGTTCAGGCACGCGAAGTCCGCGTCGTGAACACCAGCGGAGTCACCGGTCAAAGCGTCACCGCCTCAATCGAATTGGTGGCGCAGGGAAATGAAAACGCGCTTGGTTTCAGTTTGAATTTCAACGCCGCCGTTTTCAGCAACCCCGTGGTTGCATTGGGCAGCGGAGCGGCGGGCACATCGCTCAACGTCAACACTGCTCAGGCTGCAAGCGGACGAATTGGAATTGCGATGGCGATGCCTACCGGACAGACTTTTGCCGCCGGAACCCGGCAACTTGTCACGGTCACTTTTGCAATTGCCGGAAATGCGGCAGCCGGGGCGGCTTCAATCACGTTTGGAGATTTGCCGATCGCTCGCGAAGTTTCAGACGCCAACGCCAATGTGCTGACAACTACTTTCACGGCTGGAACCATCACGCTTCAACAGCCCAATCCTGTTCCGGCCATCACCAGTCTCAGTCCTAACTCCGCGACGGCAGGCGGAGCGGCTTTCACTTTGACGGTTAACGGAACAGGTTTTGTCAGCACATCAACTGTTTGGTGGAATGGCGGTCAGCGAACGACTCAGTTTGTCAGCGCAACTCACCGACGGCTTCAATTACGGCTGCCGACATCGCTTCGGCTGGAACTGCAAACGTAGTCGTGCAAAGCCCCTGCACCGGGCGATAGCTCATCACCTGCCTCAACTTTCACCATTAACAATCCGCGCCAGCAATCACCGGTTTAAGCCTGAACTCTGCGACGGCAGGCGGAGCGGCATTCACCTTGACGGTCAATGGAACAGGTTTTGTCAGCGCTTCAACTGTTTGGTGGAACGGCGCTCAGCGAACAACTCAGTTTGTCAGCGCAACTCAACTGACGGCTTCAATTACGGCGAGCGACATTGCCTCGGCTGGAAGCGCCAACGCCGTTGTTCAAAATCCAGCGCCGGGTGGAGGCTCGTCGCCAGCCGCAACTTTTGCGATCAATAATCCAATTCCAGCCATCACCAGCTTAAGCCCAAGTTCTGCGACGGCAGGCGGAGCGGCATTCACTTTGACGGTCAACGGAACAGGTTTTGTCAGCACATCAACTGTCTGGTGGAACGGCGCACAACGCACGACTCAGTTTGTTAGCGCAACTCAAGTGACGGCTTCAATTACGGCTGCCGACATTGCGGCGGCTGGAACGGCAAACGTCGTTGTTCAGAATCCAGCACCCGGCGGAGGTTCGTCGCCAGCCGCAACTTTTACGGTCAATAATCCCGCGCCAGCGATTACCACACTCAGCCCAAGTTCTGCGACAGCAGGTGGAGCGGCATTCACTTTGACGCAGTTCCAGCCGAAGCTATGTCACTGGCCGTGATTGAAGCCGTCAATTGAGTTGCGCTGACAAACTGAGTCGTTCGCTGACCGCCATTCCACCAAACAGTTGATGTGCTGACAAAACCTGTTCAGGTATGTCGAAAGTGAAAGCCGCTCCGCCTGCCGTCGCGGAGTTAGGACTGAGACTGGTAATTGCCGGAACAGGATTGGGCTCATTGAAGCGTGATGGTTCCAGCCGTGAAGAAGTAGTTGTCAGCACATTGGCGTTGGCGTCTGAAACTTCGCGAGCAATCGGCAAAATCTCCCAGCAGCAGTTAAACCGGCAGCACCGTGCCTTCCAGCAATTGCAAAAGTGACCGTGACAAGTTGCCGTTCCGGCGCAAAAGTCTGTCCGGTAGGCATCGCCATCGCAATTCCAATTCGTCCGCTTGCAGCCTGAGCAGTGTTGACGTTGAGCGATGTGCCCGCCGCTCCGTTGCCCAATGCAACCACGGCAGCTGTTGAAAACGGCGGCATTGAAATTCAAACTGAAAACCAAGCGCGTTTTCATTTCCATGCGCCACCAATTCGATTGAGGCGGTGACGCTTTGCCCGGTGATTCCGGGGCTGGTGTTCACGACGCGGACTTCGCGTGCCTGAACGGCTCCGGCAACGACACCGGCAGCAGATGAATGCCAGTTCAAACCAATTGCCAATAGCGCCAGCAAAGGCAGCGCCAACTTCAAAATCCTTTTACCAAAGAAACTTTGTTTGCCATCACGGTTAAACCTCGCTTGTTGGATGATTACGCCATTTTGAGCGCTACGCCATTGTCGTAACGTTGGTAGTTGTGCTGAAGATCACTTGTTGATTGCAATTTGCGCCGGTAACGGGCGCCGGCGACGCGCCGCTGAGAAAGAGTCAGCGCAAGTACTGTTGACAGCCATAATTTTTGCCACGTTCGCCAGCGACGCGCTTCTGCCTTCTGGGGGTGCGTCACCAGTTTTGACGACTTCACTGATTTGCTCGGCTGAGAGCATTTTTCCTCCAAGCGTCAGAACATTGGCGTAGTTATGTTCGCGACTGTTGCGAGCAGTCGTCGGGTTTGTAACACATGCTGCGCGAACTCCAGGAACCACGCCGAAAGGGTCATGCAGGAACCGATGCCAGCGCCATCAACGATGATTCCCAAATGCAACCGCCGTCAGCGACGGCCTGTGCGACGGCAAGTCGGGATAATCAACAGCGTCTTCAGAAACAGGTCGAACTTCGCGGTGTTTGAATCCCAATTCATCCAGCAGCTTTTTCAGCCGTTCTTAGTTTCAAACCACCGTCTGCTCCCAGAGCGATAACTCGCTGTTGGCCAGAAGCCGAACGCCTTGGACGGTAACGCAGTTCAATGCAACGTTCGGCAATCGAATCTTTTGCCGCCGCTAATAATTGGTGTCTTCGCGTATAAGCAAGGTTGCGCCGACTGCCAAGTCACGGACATCGGCTTCGGTGATGACGGCTTTGGCCGATTCGTCAATTACGGCAGAAGGTTCAGGCTTTGTAGCGGCAGACGCTCCGCCGACTTGCTGCTGCAAGGTCACAACCAGTTGACGTATTTTGTCTCTGTCTTCCATCAAATTCAGCCGGTTTCAGTCTGTCAAAAACGATTTGATGCCGCGAACTGCCTGTGCAATGCGCTGTTCGTTTTCCACCAGAGCAAATCGCAGCACCTTCTCCGGCTTCGCCGAAACCGTTGCCTGGCGAAACGGCGACTCCAGCGCGCAATCAGCTGTTTGGCAAATTCAGTAACCGAGTTTGGCGAAATACTCCGGGATTTTCGCCCCAGACAAACATGGTTCCTCTTTGGCGAAGGCACGTTCCAGCCAGCCGAATTCAACCCTTTGATCAGAACGTCGCGCAGCGTTTGCGATAAACCTCCACTATCTGAGGAACGTAATCACAATCGCGCGCGCTGCGATGCCGGCAATCTGAATCGGCTGGAACATTCCATAATCCAGATAACTTTTCAGGCGTGTCAGCGCATAAACTGCCTGCTTGTTGCCTACACAAAAACCCATTCGCCATCCGGCCATCGAATAGCTTTGGACATGGAGAACATCTCGACTGCCACCATCTTTGGCGCCCTTGACCTGCAAAATGCTGCACGGTTTATATCCGTCGAAACCAAGATCGGCGTAAGCCAGATCGTGAACCACCAGATAGCCGCGTTCACGAGCGATTGCCAACTTCTTCAAAGAAGGCGCAACTCGACACAAACAGTCGTCGGATTGTGCGTGAAAGAAAGCACTAGAAGTTTTGGCTGGTCTGAACGCGAGTACTCCAGTCGGCGCAGAGCCTCAAGCATCGCTTCCGCGCCATCGTTGACTGGAAGTTTTATCAACTGGCAACCGGCGATATCGCTGCAAAAGAATGAATCGGATAACTGGGGTCGGGAACAATGACCTTGTCGCCGGGTTCGACCGAGCCAAAGAAGGCTTTTCGCATCTAGTGCTGGCTCTGGTCGAACCCGGCGACAAGGTCATTGTTCCTGACCCCAGTTATCCGATTCATTCCCGCGGCGACCATCGCCGGTTGCCAGTTGATAAAACTTCCAGTCAACGATGTTCCTGAAGCGATGCTTGAGGCTCTGCGCCGACTGGAGTACTCGCGTTCAGACTCAGCCAAAAACTTAGTGCTTTTCCACAATCCGACGACTGTCGTGCCGAGCTGGTTTTCGAAGAAGCTGTGGCAATCGCTCGTGAACGCGGCTATCTGGTGGTTCACGATCTGCTTACGCCGATCTTGGTTTCGACGGATATAAAAACCGCCCAGCATTTTGCAGGTCAAGCGTGCCAAAGATGTGGCAGTCGAGATGTTCTCCATGTCCAAAGCTACGTCTGATGGCCGGATGGCGAATGGGTTTTTGTGTAGGCAACAAGCAGGCAGTTTATGCGCTGACACGCCTGAAAAGTTATCTGGATTATGGAATGTTCCAGCCGATTCAGATTGCCGGCATCATAGCGTTGCGCGATTGTGATGAATACGCGTTCCTCAGATAGTGGAGGTTTATCGCAAACGCCGCGACGTTCTGATCAAAGGGTTGAATTCGGCTGGCTGGAACGTGCCTTCGCCAAAAGGAACCAGAGCTGGTCGCAGCCGAAAATCCCGGAGTATTTCGCCAAACTCGGTTCGCTGGAATTTGCCAAACAGCTGATTACCCGCGTTGAGTCGCCGTTTCGCCAGGTGCAACGGTTTCGGCGATGGAGAAGGTTATGTGCGATTTGCTCTGGTGGAAAACGAACAGCGCATTGCACAGGCAGTTCGCGGTATCAAATCGTTTTTGACAGACTGAAACCGGCTGAAATTTGATGGAAAGACAGAGACAAAATTACGTCAACTGGTTAGCGAGGCCTTGCAGCAGCAAGCTGGCGGGCTGCCCGCCGCTGCAAAGCCTGAACCTTCTCTGCCGTAATTGACGAATCGGCCAAAGCCGTCATCACCGAAGCCGATGTCTCGTGATTCTGGCGTTTGGCGCAACCTTGCTTATACGCGAAGACGCAATTATTACCCCGGCGGCAAAAGATTCTGATTGCCGAACGTTGCATTGAACTGCGTTACCGTCCAAGGCGTTCGGCTTCGGCCAACAGCGAGTTATCGCTCTGGGAGCAGACCACGGTGGGCTTGAAACTAAAGAACGGCTGAAAAAGCTGCTGGATGAATTGGGATTCAAACACCGCGATTTCGGCACATTTTCTGAAGACGCTGTTGATTATCCCGACTTCGCACACGCCGCTGCACGAGCTGCCACCGCGCTGCGACGGGCAACCGTCGTCGATGGCGCTGCATCAACCCGCATGACCGCAAACAAGGTTCCTGGAGTTCGCGCAGCATGTGTTACAAACCCGACGACTGCTCGCAACAGTCGCGAACATAACTACGCCAATGTTCTGACGCTTGGAGGAAAAATGCTCTCAGCCGAGCAAATCAGTGAAGTCGTCAAAACTGGTGACGCACCCCCAGAAGGCAGAAGCGCGTCGCTGGCGAACGTGGCAAAAATTATGGCTGTCAACAGTACTTGCGCTGACTCTTTCTCAGCGGCGCGTCGCCGGCGCCCGTTACCGGCGCAAATTGCAATCAACAAGTGATCTTCAGCACAACTACCAACGTTACGACAATGGCGTAGCGCTCAAAATGGCGTAATCATCCAACAAGCGAGGTTTAACCGTGATGGCAAACAAAGTTTCTTTGGTAAAAGGATTTTGAAGTTGGCGCTGCCTTTGCTGGCGCTATTGGCAATTGTTTGAACTGGCATTCATCTGCTGCCGGTGTCGTTGCCGGAGCGGTTCAGGCACGCGAAGTCCGCGTCGTGAACACCAGCGGAGTCACCGGGCAAAGCGTCACCGCCTCAATCGAATTGGTGGCGCATGGAAATGAAAACGCGCTTGGTTTCAGTTTGAATTTCAATGCCGCCGTTTTCAGCAACCCCGTGGTTGCATTGGGCAACGGAGCGCGGGCACATCGCTCAACGTCAACACTGCTCAGGCTGCAAGCGGACGAATTGAATTGCGATGGCGATGCCTACCGGACAGACTTTTGCGCCGGAACCCGGCAACTTGTCACGGTCAATTTTGCAATTGCCGGAAATGCGGCAGCCGGGGCGGCTTCAATCACGTTTGGAGATTTGCCGATCGCTCGCGAAGTTTCAGACGCCAACGCCAATGTGCTGACGACTACTTTCACGGCTGGAACCATCACGCTTCAACAGCCCAATCCTGTTCCGGCAATTACCAGTCTCAGTCCTAACTCCGCGACGGCAGGCGGAAGCGGCTTTCACTTTGACCGTCAACGGAACTGGCTTTGTCGGCACATCAACTGTTTGGTGGAATGGCGGTCAGCGAACGACTCAGTTTGTCAGTGCAACTCAATTGACGGCTTCAATTACGGCTGCCGACATCGCTTCGGCTGGAACTGCAAACGTAGTCGTGCAAAGCCCCGCACCGGGCGGAGGCTCATCACCTGCCTCAACTTTCACCATCAACAATCCCGCGCCAGCAATCACCAATTTAAGCCCAAACTCTGCGACGGCTGGCGGAGCGGCATTCATTTTGACGGTCAATGGAACAGGTTTTGTCAGCACTTCAACTGTTTGGTGGAACGGCGCTCAGCGAACGACTCAGTTTGTCAGCGCAACTCAATTGACGGCTTCAATTACGGCTAGCGACATTGCCTCGGCTGGAAGCGCCAACGCCGTTGTTCAAAATCCAGCGCCGGGTGGAGGCTCGTCGCCAGCCGCAATTTTTGCGATCAATAATCCAATTCCAGCCATCACCAGCTTAAGTCCTGCTTCAGCAACGGCAGGCGGAGCGGCTTTCACATTGACAGTCAACGGAACAGGTTTCGTCAGCACTTCAACGGTTTGGTGGAACGGCGCACAACGAACGACTCAGTTTGTCAGCGCAACTCAATTGACGGCTTCAATTACGGCTGCCGACATTGCTTTGGCTGGAACGGCAAACGTCGTTGTTCAGAATCCTGCGCCCGGCGGAGGTTCGTCGCCAGCAGCAACTTTCACGATCAATAATCCCGCGCCCACGATTACCAGCCTTAACCCAAGTTCGGTGACAGCAGGTGGAGCGGCATTCGCGTTGACGGTCAACGGAACGAGCTTCGTCAGCGCTTCGACGGTTTGGTGGAACGGTGCTCAGCGAACGACACAATTTGTCAGCGCAACTCAATTGACGGCTTCGATTACGGCTGCCGATATTGCTTCGGCTGGAACCGCCAACGTCGTGGTGCAAAACCCCGCCCCAGGCGGAGGCTCATCGCCAGCGGCAACCTTTACGATTAACAACCCAGCTCCGACGATTTCCAGCTTAAGTCCTGCAGCGGCGACTGCAGGTGGGGCACAGCTTTCACGCTGACAGTCAATGGAACAGGCTTCGTCAGCACTTCGACTGTTTGGTGGAACGGCGCTCAACGCACGACTCAATTTGTCAGCGCGACTCAATTGACGGCTTCAATTACGGCTGCGGATATAACTTCGGCAGGAACCGCCAACGTCGTGGTGCAAAACCCTGCGCCCGGCGGAGGCTCATCGCCAACGGCAACTTTTACTATCAACAATCCTGTGCCTGCGATTACCAGTTTGAGTCCGGCTTCGGCGACAGCGGGCGGGGCAGCTTTCACGCTGACAGTCAATGGAACAGGCTTCGTCAGCACTTCGACTGTTTGGTGGAACGGCGCTCAGCGAACGACTCAGTTTACCAGCGCAACCCAATTGACGGCTTCAATTACGGCTGCCGACATTGCTTCAGCAGGAACTGCAAACGTAGTTGTACAGAACCCAGCGCCAGGCGGAGGTTCGTCGCCAGCGGCAACTTTTACAATCAACACCAGTGCTCCTGTGCCGACTACGACTTCTATCAGTCCGTCTTCGGCAACGGCAGGTGGAGCGGCTTTCACGTTGACGGTCAACGGAACGAATTTCACCAATGACTCCAAGGTGAGCTGGAACGGTAACGCGCGAACGACGACTTTTGTCAGCGCGACTCAACTGACTGCGGCAATTCCGGCCACGGACATTGCGACTGCTGGAACTGCTGCCGTCACGGTTGTCACTCCTGCTCCAGGCGGAGGAACTTCCAACCCGCAAACTTTTACGATTATCAGCACGGTAACCAGCGTTTCCGCCGCCAGCTTCTTGGGCGCGGAGTTGGCTCCCGAATCAATCGTCGCCGCTTTTGGAGTGAATCTGGCAACGACTGTAGCGGTTGCTGACAGCACGCCGTTGCCGACCACGCTGGCCGGAACCAAGGTTTCGGTTAAAGACAGCGCTGGTACGGAGCGGCTGGCTCCGCTGTTTTTCGTCGCACCGTCTCAGGTCAATTACCAGATGCCAGCGGGCACTGCGAACGGAGCTGCAACCATTACGATTACCAGTGGAGACGGCAAAATCTCAATCGGCACCCAACAAATAGCGTCGGTCTTCCCTGGCTTATTCACGGCCAATTCCAGTGGCGAGGGAGTTCCGGCTGCGAATATTTTCAGGCTGAAGGCAAACGGCGAAACAAGCACGGAATTGCTGTCCAGGCTCGATACTGGGACAGGTCGTTTCGTGCCGATTCCGATTGATCTGGGGCCGGCGGGTGAACAGGTTTTCGGAATCTTTTTCGGCACAGGTTTTCGCAGTGCATCTTTGAATAATGTCACTGCCACCATCGGCGGCGTTAATTGCGAGGTGCTTTATGCCGGGCTGACTCCGGGATTCATCGGACTGGATCAATTCAACGTCCGGCTTGATCGCGCTTTGATTGCGCGCGGAGATGTTGACGTGGTCATCACAGTCAGCGGTAAAGTCGCCAACACAGTTCGCATCAACATCAAATAAAGCTGAAGCGGCTAAAAGGGTCCAAAGGCTGAGCAAGTGAATCACTTGCTCAGCCTTTCGTCGTTTTGAATACAGCCGCCAAATTTTTTTTCCCAAAAGTGATTTTTTATGAGGGAGTTTGCCGACGGAATACGGTTTTATAAATGGCAAAAGAAAACAGGCGCTTTTGGGAACGAGCAAGGCGAAGGGAGCGGTCACCACGTCCTTGCGGGAAGTCTCTCATCAGCGACGCTCGCCGGGGTAGTTGGACGGAAGCGCCTGTCCATTTTTTTCTGTGTGAAGTTTGCAGTTGAGGTCTTTATTTTCTCAAGTTTTCCGGCAGCAGCCGACCAGAACTTATTGATAAGGGATAAGTTCTGCATTGACCGCGCTGGTCGCTGCCGGAAACTCTTTTCCTCCAAGTTCGTCCGCAGCCAAAAATCGGCCAACCACTGTGCCACTCAAAAAAAGCAACACTGACGACACAGTCGGTAGGCCTCAGCCTGTCCGGCATCGGGGTTTAGCATCTACCACCATCCCAAAATTTTCCACCAAACCATTCCAACTACTGCCCAAATCAAAATGTTTGGCGCCGAAGCAATCAGACCCAGTCGCCACCAGGTTTGCTGAGTTACGTAATCGGCTCCGAAGTAAATCGGCCCCGGCGTAGTTCCGTAGTGCGTCAATCCGGCGGCTAGATTTGAAAAATAAGCCAGAACAACTACGGATAAAACCGGAGGCGCTCCGGCGGCAATGACTACGATCAGAAACGGCAGATACATCGCCAGCGCGTGCGCCGTAATGCTGGCAAAGGCGTAATGAGCGTAAAAATAAACCAGCACCAAAATTGCCAGAGCCGCCCACCATTTCCATCCCCCGGTCATTTGAGCGGCAAACTCGGCGAATTTTTTGGTGATCCCGGTTTCGCCCAGGGCTTCAGCCATTCGCACCATTCCGCCATACCAGATAAAGACATCCCAGGCTGGTTTTTCGTTCATCAAATCTTGCCAATCCAGTACGTTGCACAACAGCAAAACACATATGCCGATAA
Organism: Blastocatellia bacterium; assembly: GCA_044221525.1. Lineage (GTDB taxonomy): Bacteria > Acidobacteriota > Blastocatellia > RBC074 > RBC074 > RBC074. Next base: position 27,544 of record JBGAPB010000024.1, read on the forward strand.
GGCCAACGACTGAATAATCAATCGAATGCAGCCGACCCGCTGTTGCCCACATCAGAGCCACCAGAGCAAAAACCATCAGCATCAGTTTTTCGTTAAACGTCGTCGCTCCCATTTTGTCCAATTCACGGTTGGCGAAAACTGCGGCTTCTGGGGTGTGAGTAATTTCCGGTTTGAAGATTCTATAGAGCAGCAATCCGGTCACGACGATTGAAACGACTCCCGGCACAATCCCGCCAAGCATCCAGGTCGTGTAGCTTAGATCGAAGCCGGTTTGCTGTTTGGCCAAACGCCGAATAACCAGATTGCCTGCCTGACCGGTCAGGAACGTGGCGCAGATGATGACCTCGCATTGGTAAACAAAAGTCATCAAAAAAGCTCCAAGTTTGTACGCCGTAGGCCCCGGTCGTGAGTCGTATTCTTCAGCCAGGCTTTTTGTAATGGGAAAAGTTATGCCTCCGCATCGAGCGCCATTTGAAGGAATCACTGTCGCCAACAGGAAGTCCGTTCCGACCAGCGCATAACCCAATCCAAGCGAACGTTTGCCGAACTGACGAATGAAAAGCAGCGCGATGCGACGTCCCAACCCGGTCTTGATCATTCCGCGAGACATAAAAAATGCGGCCAGCACCAGCCAAACAACAGGATCGGCATAACCTGCCAGAGCCGACTTCAATCGCAGAGTTTCCAGAACTTTGGGATCGGTGGTTACTTTGGCCAAAGCTTCGTTGACCGGCATTGCTTTGGTTAACATCAGCGCGGCGATGCCTATCAAAACCATGGCTCCACCAGGAACCGGTCGCACAATCAAACCGATGATTGTCGCCGTGAAAATGGCCAGCAACCTCCACGATTGCGGCGTAATACCATCAGGCATCGGAGCCAGGTAAACGGCAACGCCAGCAGCAATTGTGATTGCCCAGCGAAGCATCAAGCCGCGAATTTCGGCCTGACGATTGGTTTCAACGACAACGTTATCTGAATGGGAGTTTTTCTCCATTTGGTGCTCAGCCTTATTTTTTAGATTTGAAATTGAATTGAAGCCCGTGAAGTAAAGCGCGCGGATACTAGCATCGCATTTCCGGCGGCTCAAGATTCGGCCCAAATCTTGGCTAACAACCGCTTTCAATGAAGGTGATTTAACGAAACTTTCTACCAACTATGCGACCATCACCTACGTCATAAGGTTGCTCTAGGTTTATAATTCGACTGCCACCACAGTTCACAACCAAAGCAGGAAGAGGGGGGAGATAAGCAATGAAGAAGATATTTTTCCGCAGTGCCATGGCGCTCGTTCTCACCACGTCGCTTGTGGCTGGGCCGGTTTTGGCTCAAAACAATTCAAAATCTAAAGGGAAACCTCTGGATGTCAAAAACGATCCTACTTTGATAGGCAAACGTGACATCAACAAAGGCAATTTGTCTTTTTACTCGATTGACCGCGAAGTCGCACTTGGCCGTCAAATGTCTATGGAACTTGATCGCAGAACACCTTTGGTTGGCGATCCAATTGTCACCGAATTCGTCAACCGAGTTGCGCAAAACATAGTGCTTCACTCAGACGCCAAGGTTCCATTCACCGTCAAAGTTGTTGACGCCAATGAAGTGAATGCCTTCGCGTTGCCCGGCGGATTCCTTTACGTCAATCGCGGATTGCTGGAAGCCGCCGACAACGAAGCCGAAGTCGCCGGGGTCATGGCTCACGAAATCGCTCACGTCGCCGCCCGTCATGGAATTGAACAGGCTTCAAAAGGGCAATTGCTGCAATGGGGGTCTTTGCCACTGATCTTTTTCGGTGGTTTGGGCGGATATGTTATTCAACAGGTCGCAGGAATCGCTTTGCCGCTGACCTTCCTGAAATTTTCGCGTGGCGCTGAAAAAGAAGCCGACCGGCTTGGCGCTCAGTACATGTGGGCTTCGGGATACGATCCGAATGCGCTGATAACTTTCTTTGAAAAATTGCAGGCTCAAGAGCGGCGCAAACCCGGCACGCTGGAAAAAATCTTCAGCACGCACCCGATGACCGGCGACCGCATCAGCGAAGTCCGCGATTTGATCGTGCGTTTCCCGGATCGAAGCGAATATCAGCTCAACACTTCGGAGTTCAATCAAGTGAAGTCGCGGCTGGCTGCCGTCAGCGTAGCGAGTCGCCCTGGCAGTTCGCGCGATGACAAACGTCCGACGCTGAAGCGTCGTCCTCGTGACGCAAGCGATGATCGCAGCATCGAGTCGGATGATTCCGACGCTCCAAATCGCCCGGTGTTGAAACGACGAGACAATTCCGCCGAACCGGAAACTTCAAGCAGCGAATCTTCATCGTCTTCATCAGGTGATGCTGACCGCCCGGTTCTGAAACGCCGCGAAGGTGCAGCAGCCGATTCGTCAACTTCCAGCAGCGAGCCCTCGTCGTCTTCGTCTGATGACAATGGCCGTCCCGTTCTAAAACGGCGCGAAGGTTCGGAATCAACGTCTCCGCCGCAAACTACGACGCCAACGTCAAAAGACGATTCGACTTCCGGCGATACCCCAGGTCGCCCAAAACTAAAAAAGAATACCGAGTCGAAGGATTCGAGCAGCGAAAAACAGTCTTCCGGCAGTTCATCTACAAAACCTGTCGCACCATCTGAAAACAAGACGCCTATCAATCAGTGATGGCAATAGCTTCAAACCAAAAATAAATGTGGCGGATTTCTTCCTGGGAAATCCGCCACATTTATTTTCACCGCTGCTTTTTTTCAAATTCACTTTTCGGTTTTCAACCAAGCCAACCGCGCAGCGCCAATCATTCCTGCTTTATCTCCAACCGTAGCTGCAAGGATTCGGCATTGTTTGGCCGCATCAGGAGCGGCCCACAGTCGAGCTTCTTCGCGGATTTCATCGAGAAAGTTTTTCAGCGCCAGGCTTAACTCCCCACCAACGATAACGGCTTCTGGATTTAATATCGAAATCAGGTTGGCGATGCCTCTACCCAACCAGCGGCAAGTGTCTGTAATGACTTTGACCGCCAGTTTGTCGCCGCCCCGCGCGGCGCGAATGATGGTGGCTACGTCAACTTCTGCTTCGGTTTTAACCAAACCTCCCAAAATGGAACCGTTGTATCCGCCGCTTTCTTCAATTGCTCGCCTGGTCAGCGAAATCAAAGTCGCTTCAGCCGACAGACAGCCGTCGGCTTCGTATTCGTGTTTGAATTCCTGTCCGACTGCCAACCATCCGGCAGCGCCTGCCAGACCACTTGCGCCGCTAAACGCGCGCCCATCGGCCAGAATTCCAGCTTCGATTTCAGAGCCAACCGAAAGATAAACCACGTTGTTTTTGCCGCGAGCCGCACCTTGCCAACCTTCAGCCGCGGCAATGGCCGTCGCATTTGAGACAATTGCCATCACCGGATGACCAGAAATCGCATGGCCAGCTCTCGCTCGTTTTTCCGCAAAAGGAGTGCGAATGTCGTGGCCGGATTCGTCCAGAATTTCTTCCAAAGTTTCAGCCAACGGAACTCGCGTCCAGCTTTTCAACCCGTTCAGTCCGGCAAATGAAACACGCGCGGTTTGCGGATCAACAATTCCCGGCACAGCCAGTCCGATAGCGGCGATTGGACTTTGGCCGCGTTCGTTTGCGGCGGCCAACTCCAAAATCAACTCGGCAATTGCAGTGATGGTCAGGCGAGTCGTGCGTTGAGGGGTTTCGATTTGACGCTCAGCGATAATGCGAGCCTGATCGTTAATCAGCGCAGCAGTGATTTTGGTTTGGTTGAATTCAATGCCAATGACCAGCGATTTGATTTCCGGTTGTTGAGTGCGAACTTTCAGCGGCACGATGATGACTCCTTGGGATAAGTTCGTAGTACCGCCTTTAGGCGGAAGGTCTCGGCGTTTAAGCCATTCCGCCTAAAGGCGGCACTACATACCGACAGATACCGACAGGTTGATTTTTGACCACAGCCAAAGCGGTCGCTATTATACAGGCCGCCCGCCCAAAGGCGATTTCAATTCAACCCAATAGGAGAAAAACATAATGCGGCAATCCCGCTTTGCGCTTTCATTCGCAATTTTGATCTGTTTATCGGTATTGATAGCTTGCAATTCAAAGCCGGAAGTCGCCACGACCAAACCCAGCCCGACGATTGAACCTGAGGCGACACCAGTTCCAAGCCCTACGGCTTCACCAACTCCGGGTGAGATGAAAACGACGCCTTCAGGGTTCCAATATCAGGACACGCAAATTGGAGTTGGCCCTCGCCCGCTGATGTCGCAGAGCGTCAAAGTCGCCTATGTCGGTAAATTTCTCGACGGCCATAAATTCGATGGCGGCTTAATTGATTTCACCATCGGAGAGACCGGAATTATCAAAGGTTGGAACTGGGGCGTCGGCGGCAATTCAAAAGAAGGAATCGAACCCATGCGCGTAGGCGGTAAACGCAAAATTATTGTTCCTCCGCAACTTGGATACGGCGACAAACCTTACAGCACGATTCCCGGCAATTCGACGCTGGTCTTCGAACTCGAACTAATCAGAATCAACAGCAAAGCTTTTTAGATGAACATTCTTTCGCTTGAAAATGTCAGCAAGAGCTTCGGCATCAAGCCGCTCTTTTCCTCGGTTTCATTCGGCCTGGACGAAGCCGACAAGATAGGCGTCATTGGCGCTAACGGTTCCGGCAAAACTACTTTGCTAAAGGTCGTCGCTGGCGAAGAAGAAGCCGACACCGGTCGAGTCGTCATCGCCAACGGCAAAGTCATAGGTTATTTGTCTCAGAATCCTCCTTTTGACCCCGACCAAACCGTCATCGAAGCCGTCTTCGCCGGGAGCAATGACGCTCTGCATCAGAAGCTGGAATTGTTGAGGCAGTATGAACTTGCCTGCGAGCAACTGGCTGAACACGGAGGGGCCGACGAAAAGTTACTCAACCGCGTCAGCGATCTGGCTGAGCAGTTGGAGATTTCAGGTGCGTGGCAGCTTGAAACCGAGTTGAAAGCGATTCTGAACGAACTGGGCATCACGCAACTTGGCGCGAAAATGTCCACACTTTCCGGCGGTCAGCGCAAACGAGTCGCGCTGGCTCACAGCCTGTTCATCAAACCCGAGCTGTTAATTCTGGACGAGCCGACCAATCATCTGGACGCCGAAACGGTTGAGTGGCTGGAACACTGGTTGGCCGATTTCAATGGTGCGCTGTTGCTGGTTACTCACGATCGTTACTTTCTGGATCGTGTCACAAACCGCATCATCGAAATTGACCGAGGCCGGGTTCAATCCTTCACCGGCAATTACGCGACGTATTTGGAAAAGCGGCAGGAACAAGAAGAGCGTCAGGTCGTCGAAGCTCAGAAGCTGAAATCAATGGCCAGGCGTGAACTGGAATGGCTGCGCCGAGGGCCGAAAGCTCGCACGTCAAAATCCAAAGCCCGCATTGATCGCGCCAATGAGGTCATGGCTCAAGCGCGCCAAGCTGCCAGCGAGATCGCCGATAAGAAATCGCTCGACATAGCTTTTGAATCGAACCGCCTGGGCAAAAAGATTCTTGGCGTCACAGGCGTCAGCAAAAGCTGGGACGGCAAAACCGTCGTCAATGATTTCAGCTACCAATTCAAACGCGGAGACAAGATTGGAATCATAGGCGCAAACGGAGCAGGCAAGACTACGCTGTTGGAAATCATCGCCGGGCGCTTGCAACCCGACACTGGCCAAATCGAAAAAGGCCAAACAGTCGTCATCGGTTATTACGATCAGGAAAACCGCGAATTCGACGAATCCCAACGGCTGATTGATTACGTCAAGGAAGTCGCCGAACGCATTCAAACGGTTGAAGGTGATTGGATAACCGCCGGTCAGATGCTTGAACGTTTTCTGTTTGCTCCGGCAATGCAGTATCAGCCGATTGCGACTTTGTCGGGCGGAGAGCGGCGCAGGCTTTATCTGCTGAGAATGTTGATGAGCGCGCCGAACCTGTTGCTGTTGGACGAAATCACCAACGATCTGGATATTCCTACGCTGGTTGCGCTGGAAGAGTATTTGGAATCTTTCGCTGGCTGTCTGGTCATCGTCAGCCACGACCGTTATTTTCTGGATCGCACGATTGAATACATTTTCAGGTTTGAAGGCGAAGGCCGAGTGCGCGAATACCCCGGCGATTACACCACCTTTCTGGAAATCCGCGAACGCGAAAAATCCGAAGCCGTCGCTGTCGCCAAAGCCGAAGTCAAAGCGCGCGAACAAAAACAAACGCCTGCTATTTCAACCAACGACGCGCCAGCCAAACGCAAATTGACCTTCAAGGAAAAGCGCGAGTTTGAGGAACTTGAAGCCCGAATCGCCGCCGCTGAAACTCGCAAAACCGAAGCCGAAACCGAGCTTGCCTCGAATGGAAGCGATCACGTTTTGGTTGCAAAGCTTTACGACGAAATTCAAACGCTGAACGACGCGCTGAACTTGGATATGGAAAGATGGGCGGAACTGGCTGAATTCGGTGAATGACAAATAAAGTTACGTGAATCGCCTTCAGACGGCTGAGAACAAGTCCGCCGTCTGAAGGCGATTCCTTATCAACGACTCGCAAGTGACAGGCGGAACGCGGCCATCTCTTCGCCGTTGCGAACCAGCAATTGGTCGCCGATCAGCACCGGATGATTCCAGGTTTTGCCATCTATCGCTTTGAAGCGTGCAACTTCCGTGAACTGGTCTGAGGTTGCCTTGACCAGAGCCAGATCGCCTTCTTCCGACAGCACCAGCAGCAAGTCCTGATCGGGCAACAGAATAATCTGACCGTGGCCGTAACGTCCGCCTTTCCATCTGCGCTTTCCATCTTCCAGGCTGATGCAAGACAGAATGCTGCCGTCAAAGCCAAAGGCATTGCCTTTGTGAACGACAAAATCGTTGAAGTAAGGTTTAAGCCCATTTGAAGTCCATCGCTCTTCCACAGTCCAGGCTCCATCCGCATGCTTAACCGCAACGCGGCGCGTCCCGTTTGCCGCCATGCCGGAGCCGCTGCCGATCAAGATGCCGCCTCCACCAAGCACTGCTGGCTGCACTATCCCATCACCGTCCCATTCGTGTTTCCAGAGCAATGTGCCATCCGCAGGAGCGACACTGAGCGCACCAACTGTGTTCAACAGCAGGATTTGCGTAACCCCGTCAATCGTTGAAAGTTGCGGCGAACTGTAACCGGAACCTCCTGCCGGGCCTTGCCAGCGTGGCTTGCCTGTGGCGCGGTCGTAAGCGGCAAGCACGCCGGAAGTGGCGACAATTACCTGGTCGCCATTGACCAGCGGCGAACCGGCAAACCCCCAACCGGGCAGCTTTGCGCCTGTGTCGGAGGCGGCATTGCGCGACCAGACGACAGCACCGTTACGGGCATCAAGCGCGTTCAGGATTCCGGTCGCCCCCATCGTGTAAACCCGCCCCTTGCTCAAGGTAGGCGTTCCGCGCGGCCCGGCGCCAGCGTTGGATTCCCAGAATCGAGCCTTGTCGCTGTGCCTCCAAACCGGTTCGCCAGTCATGATGTTGTAACAAGAAACCAGTTCGTCTTCACCGCGTTGTT
>JBGAPB010000393.1:0-3486 GCA_044221525.1 Blastocatellia bacterium
GAACTTCGTGCGCAAAGTCAGGTCAAGTCCCGTCGCCACCGCGCTGCCGTATGTGTAATACGAAACAAAATTATTCGTCAGGTTATTTGGGTCTGCCGCCGGAGCGCCGTCCGCATAAACAGCCTGCTGGCTCATCTGGATCGGGCCAAACAGGACACGGCCCGGAGCGTTGACAATGGAGTTGATGGTAAAACCCAACCCCCGCGCAAAACTGGCATCGTCGCCGCTGAAGCCGGCGCGCTTCATCGCCAGATTGCCGTAATACTGCGTGAAGCCTTCGGCCAGCCACAGACCATCGGAAACGTTGGCGTCTTCAAAGTTGAAAGGTTCAATCGTGCGCGGACGCAACCGTTCGACATTCCAGCAATGAAAGTATTCGTGCGAAACCGTGCTGAGATTCCCGCGCGGCGAACCTTTGATCGAACGCGTGCTGGTCAAACTGGTGGAGTTGCGATGCTCCATTCCGTCGCCGCCAATTTGCGGCACGTAGTTGGCGATGAAGGTGTAAGTGCCGAAATCGTAATCAGGAGTTTCTCCGAAAATGGCCATCTGCTCTTCAACAATTTTCTTGCTCATATCGGCGAACTCATCCACTTCCTGGTCGGACGCCGCCGGGTCGTTGATCGCTAATCGTATGGTGTAAGTCTTGCCGTTCGATTGCACAGGCCATTCGCGCAGACGGAAGTTCGCCAGCATGGTCGGCGAATCCATGAAGTATTGCATGTGCGGCGCGGTGAAAACCTCAGGGTCGGAAGTCGGAACCAACTGCGTGGCGATTTTCCATTCGGCCACGGGCTTGCGAATACGAATTGTAATCGGCGCGTTTTCAAACCCTCTGGCCCACATGAAAGTAGCGGGAATGCTTATGTGAGCCATAGAAGCGTCAATGCCGGTAAATGTGCCCGATCCCAGATCGCCAAACAAAGTGTAAGTGACGCGAACTTTGCCGCGATGGCCGCTGACGTTCCATTGCGTAGGATTCGGTCGCGTGAAGCTGAGCGCCGCGCCTTTTTCATCCATTGCCCGGACGCTGTAAACGTTCTTTGAAAATTCCTGAGCCGAATAACGCCCCGGCGAAGACCTGCTCATTCTCACTTCCAACGGTTTGCCCGCCGGAACTCCGCTGAATGTCACAGAGATTTCAGCTTCGTGGTGGACGTAGTTCGGGAAAGAAATTTCGTATTCAACCTTGCCTTGCGCAAACGTCGTTGCGACAAAAAGAAGCGGCAGAATTGATAATAAAAGCGAACGCTTGGTGAGCAGGACGCGCCTGGAATCATTCATGTTTTATTCTCCTGGAAAAATGTCAGTGCGGTTACGTGGCGGATAATTACACGCAAAGCCGCAGGTTGTACAAGGCCGCCACCGATTTGCGAATTCGGTTAAAGGTGTTAATGGCAGCGGAACCCATTCGTTATAACTCCGGGAGGATACGATGCAGAAAATTGCCATTGAGACTTGCGGGTTGACGCGCCGTTTTGGGGCGCAACTTGCCGTCAACGAAGTGAACCTGCTGGTTCCAGAAGCCAGGGTTTACGGATTTTTGGGGCCGAATGGAGCGGGCAAAACCACCACAATCAGAATGCTGCTGGGTTTGATTCGGTCGCTGTTACGCCGCGTGGGCGCGCTGGTTGAAACGCCGTCGCTGTATTCACACCTTACCGGACGCGAAAACCTGGAGGTCACTCGACGTTTGATCGGCGCGGAGCGAAAGCTGATTGATCGCGCATTGGATATAGTAAAACTGACAGCGGACGCCCACCGCCGAGTCCGTGAGTACTCGCTGGGCATGCGTCAAAGGTTGAGTTTGGCGCTGGCGCTGTTGAATAACCCCGATCTGCTGATTCTGGACGAACCTGCAAACGGGCTTGATCCGGCTGGCATTCACGAAATGCGAGACCTGATCCGCCGTCTGGCCACCGAGTTTGGAATTACGATTTTTCTTTCCAGCCACCTGCTCAGCGAAGTCGAACAAGTCGCCAGCCACATCGGCATCATTCATCAAGGCAAACTGGTTTTTCAGGGAACGTTGGCCGAATTGCAAGCCGAACGCCATCAGCATCTGGCCATAGGCGTCAATCAGCCCGATCAAGCGACAAGTTGCCTGACTGCCGCCGGGTGGAGCGTGCAAAGAAATGGCGATGGGTTGCTGACTGTCGCCGCCACATCACGCGACGCAGCCGTTCGTGTCAACAGTTTGCTGGTCAGCCAAAGCATCGAGGTTTTTCATATCGCATTGGCGCAGGCTTCGCTGGAAGACATCTTCCTGAACATCACCAACAATAAAATTGCCGAAATGGAGGTCGCCTGATGTCTTTGTTCAGAGTTCTGCACGCCGAAATGCTGAAGCTGAAACGCACGCTGGCTTTCCGCATGGTCTTTGTCGCGCCTTTGCTGGTGGCGACGCTTTTATTTTTTGTCTTGCTGCAAAAACGCGACTTCAATGCCGATTTCAATCTGTGGGATACGGTGATGAAAATCTCGTTGAATGTCTGGGCGGTTTTTCTGATGCCGTTGTTGATTACTTTGGAAACGGCTTTGCTGAGCGGTTTGGAACACGGCGAAAAACAATGGAAACACATTCTGGCTTTGCCTGTGACTCGCAAATCCGTTTACCTGGTCAAGGTGTTGACGGCTCACGCGCTGATTTTGCTGAGCACATTGTTTCTGGTTGCGCTGGGTATCGTTGTCGGTTTGATTTTCATGCGATTGCGTCCGGCTTTGGCAAATTCCGGCGCGCCGCCGATCTTATGGATTTTGAAACACGCTGGGATGGTCTGGCTGGCTTCGTGGTTGATTCTGGCAATTCACACCTGGATCAGCGTTCGCTGGGCCAGTTTCACAGTCACACTGGGAGCAGGGGTCGCCGGAACCTTTTTCGCCATGTTCGCCGCCAGCGCCAAGATGGCGAAGTATTATCCCTGGCTCTTGCCGGTGAACGTCTTTTCGGATGAGCGGGTAGCCGCGGCATTGTGGCTGGGCGCAGTTGGCGGAGTAATTGCAACCATCGCCGGTTGCTGGGATTTCGTCAGACGTGATGTCGCATAACCTCTGCGTTTCCTTTGGGTTCTCTACGCCTGGGCGGCATTGTCTATTCATTCTCTGAAAACGTCCGACAAACTTCAGTTTGTCGAGTGACTCCCGCAATCGCTTATTGGCCGAAACCGCGACAAACTGAAGTTTGTCGGACTCTGCGCGCCGAGAATGAATAGACCCTGGCCTGGGCGGTGAACTGACGGTTCGCGTTACTTTTGCATTTTGGCCAGCAATTCTTTGACCGCTGTCGGCGAGTGGAATTCTTTGGCCAGGTCTTCGGCGCGGTAAGAGTTAAAAGTCCCGATTTCGGTGTAGCGCAAATACCGCAAAGCCTCCGCGCTGCTGACATCGAATCTGCCGTCGGGCATCAGCATCAGCCATTCGTCGCCAAAGTTATAAATCAGCAGCGCGGTTTGGCCGGTATGCAGGTCCCAGATTTGCAACCTGCCC
>JBGAPB010000025.1:0-29563 GCA_044221525.1 Blastocatellia bacterium
GCCTGATTGTCCCACTTTACTCTGACGGATTTTCGTTTTCACTGATGGCAATCACTGACGATTGGGGAAAGACCTGGAAAACCAGCACTCCTTTGATTGGCGGAGGAAACATTCAGCCCAGCATCGTCAAAAGAAAAGATGGATCGCTTTATACTTTGATGCGAGACAACGGCCCCGCTCCAAAACGCTTGCACCAGAGCGAATCGCGCGACGGCGGCGAAACCTGGTCGCCGGTAACTGACAGCAATTTGCCAAATCCGGGGTCTGGCGCTGAAGTCATTGGGCTTCGGAACGGCCATTGGGCATTGATTTACAACGACACCGAACGAAGCCGCAGCAGCCTGGCAGTGTCTATCTCAGACGACGAAGGCAAGACCTGGAAATGGACACGCCATTTGGAGCTTGACACGTCCGGCGCTGAAGCAGGCTCTTTCAGCTATCCATCAATCATTCAGGCGCGCGATGGTTCTTTGCACGCAAGTTACAGCTACCATCTAAATCGAAAGGATCTGGAAAAAGACAACGAAGGAATGCCCAAGCGCAAGACAATAAAACATGCCCACTTCAACGAAGAGTGGGTTATGGCGGGCGACCAATGACCGGGTAAAGAAATAGAGTTCAGAATTGGGCTAGCGAACCTTCAAAACTACAAAAGTCACGTCGTCATCCAGCGGATGCCCATCCGCCCAGACTTCGGCATCGTGAGTCATTCGTTCGATGATCGCCTGAGCGGATAAAGCTGCGGATTCAGCCAGAGCCAGTTTCGGTTGATCGTAACCTAGCATTTCACTGGCCGGGTTGAATCTTTCAGGCAAACCGTCGCTCATTAAAACAACAATATCGCCGGAACTGAGTGGAAATTCTTCTTGGCGGTAACGGTAACTGGTCACGCTTCCCAGCGGAACGCCAGTCAGTTTGACTTCGACGACTTCGCCGGTTGCAGCTCGGTAAATCAAAACCGGAGGCATACCGGCAGAACTGATAGTCAGCTTATGCCCTCTCACCCTTGCAACCGTCATGGCCATAAACAAAGAGCGCATGTTCATACGCTTCAAGGCCAAAGATGAGTGACTGAAAAATTCCGTTATATCGGGAGTTTCGGCCAAATGATTGAAAAGACTTTTTGTCGCGGTAACGACTGTTCCAGCTTTCAAACCGTGCCCCGTTGCGTCGCCAACAACAATTGTCAGTTCACCCGAAGCCGACAAACGGAAGTCATAATAATCGCCGCCGACTTCGGTGGCTGTTTTCATGTACGCTGCAATTTCCAAATGAGGCAGTTGTGGTATGACTTTGGGCAACATGGAAATCTGCAACTGTCGGGCTTCTTCCAGTTCTTTGGCGCGCTGCTCGTTTTCGGCCTCGATCTCTTCGCGGCGGCGGGCTTCGTCAATCATTCGTTCAACCAGCCTGGAATTTTCAATCGCAAAAGTCGTCGGCGCGGCGACGCTCATCAACAAAGCTTTGTCTTCGCTGGAAAACGGTAAATCTCCTAATCGCGCCCCAAGCGAAATCAGGCCGGGCATCTCTTGTTTCGTGGTCAACGGCAACAACAAGGCAGATTTCATTCGACGCAAATCAGGATCGTCGAACGAATCCACTTCAAGCGGCTGGCCGAACTCAATCAACTTGGCGACGGCCAAGGAATCCTTGCGAATGCGAAAAGATTGCTGGCAAGAGATGGAAGTTCCGTCGCTTGAACTGAATTCGCAGGAATACCCGCTGAGGTAATTCCCTGTCATTTCGTCGCGCAACAGCACAATGACGTTCTCGGTTTGCAAAGCAGTCTGGATTTTCGTCGCCACCTGCTCGCATAACTGCGACAAGCTGGTAGTCGAACGCAGCGAATCCGTCAGATCGGCAATGATTTGGTGCGAGTTGTACGATTCGCGAAAGAACTTCCGGTCAATAATCGGAGCCAGATACTTTTCGTGCAGCCGGGTTTCGAGCTTCCAAACAAAAATCGCCACCGCCGCTGAAACTGTTCCGATAACAATTCCCGAAGGCCTGAACCGGCTGAAGATGTAAGTCAGCACAGCGGTCACCACCAGAATGACAACTGCGGCTTCGATCAAAATTGAACCGCGTGAAACCAACACGTAACGCACGCCTCGGCGAATCATCAAGCTGACGGGAATCACTTTGTGTCGAATGATGGCATACGCGAACGAGACTGGAACAAATGGCATCGCAATCAATGCCGCAATCTGTACCCAATGACTTACACCGGGCAGACGATTGTCCAAATTCAAAAATTCGCTGCTGACTAAAAACAAAAACAGAATGAAACCCACACCGCTGCCAAATACCACTACGCGCAATCGTCGCCGCGCATCCAGATCGGCAATGCGATAACCAATGAGCAGACAACTCAATGCCGCGACCATGTAGCCGATGACAACCCAATGAGGCAGGTAGAAAAATGTATGTTCGCTGAGCCAGGAGATTGGCGACAAATTGAAAAACCGCATTCGCCAAAAGGCAGGCAATCTGCCTCCGCCAAAAAAAGGCAAGACGAAGAAACATAGTGGCAGATAGAGGTAAAACTCCAATCTCGGCCAACGCCGCAAAATCGGCAAGCGTGCTGGAAAAATCAGAAAAAAGTGAACAGTCAAAGGTAAAAACCAAAGCCCCAAAAGCTTTGCCACTGATACGGTGATTTCCGCCCATCGCCCCAAAACAACCATCGGCATAGTCCAAGCATTCAGCGCTGTGAATGTTCCCAACACTAATGCCAATAACCAAACTTGTTTGTTATCTGGCTTGAGCAGAAAAATGAGCAAAGCAGTCGCCAAAAAAATCAGGTAAACCAGAACATCATAAAATCTAGTTTGGGCGAATACGCTTGGGCGCTTGTCCGGTGGAAACTCAGCCGTCATCAACGGAACAATAATTTCTTGCCCTGCGCGACGAATCGTCATTCGATAAGCCGTGCCGGGCGGAACGCGGTCAGCGAAACCAAAGATCTCAGGGTCTTCAGCCAGAGTGACGCCATTGATCGACAGAACTTCATCGCCTTTTTGCAAAGCTTTGGCAGGGCCTTGCGGGTCAGAACTGGTGACGAAAACTCCGTCGCGCAAAGTTCCCTGCCCGTACCATCCGTCGTAACTGCTGACATGAATGAAGAGGAAATAGCACCGGACACCGAAATAGAAAAACATCAGCGCAAAGAAAAGCACTCCCAGCACAAGCCTTCGTTTGTTTGCCATTTTGATCCCTTTAGTTTTACGGTGGTGAAAAGTTGCGACTCGAAGCGATTATGCTAAGATTGGCTCCAGATTCAAGTTACAGTTTTTCCGCTCTCATTTCTGTTGTTGGAGGTTAACGTGCCAAATCCGTTTGCGATTCAGACCGCTGTCGAAGATGGTCTTTCTATAATCACTCTTGAAGGTTTTGTTGACGCCCACACGGCGCCGCAATTTGAAAATACAGTTCAGTCCGAAATTGATGCCGGACGTATCAAATTGATCGTCAATTGCGAAAAGCTCAGCTACATCTCTTCTGCCGGACTGGGAGTTTTCATGAGCTTTGTTGAAGAGCTTAGAGAACGCGATGGCGACATCAAAATCTGCGGCCTGGTTCCAAAGGTCAAACACACATTCGACATTCTGGGCTTTCAGGATATTTTTGAAATGTTGGAAGACCAAGCCGCGGCCAGACAAAGCTTCGCTGCCCATTAATAAAATGCCGCTCTGTACCAACAGAATAGGCAGAATAGGAGGCTGACAAAATGCCTGCCATCGAAAGAAAATTCACTCTTCAAGTTCCTTCATCCACCGAAAATCTGGCGTTGATTCGAGAATTCGTGACCAGCGTTGGCCGACAGGCCACGTTGACCGAGGTAGAAATCGGCCAACTGGAGCTGGCCGTTGACGAAGCCTGCGCCAACGTCATCGAACACGCTTACGGCTACGACACCACCAAAGACGTTTCAGTGCTGGCAACCTTCAACGACGAAAAACTGAAGATTTCAGTCATTGACGAAGGAAAAGGCTTCGACCCTGGCAAAGTAGGCCAGAAATCCGTGGATGAACTGGTGCATGAACGCCGTTCCGGTGGTCTTGGCATTCGCTTGATAAAAAGTCTCATGGACGAAGTCAGTTATGAAATCGAGCCTGGTCAAAAGAACGAATTGCACATGACCAAACTGATCAAAAAAGTAGTCAAAATTTGACGCCTGCCCTATTCTGATGAACAACCCAAACCTTCCGAAGCTGGAAACCACTCTGGAATCTGCCGAAGCTCTGCTGGAATCGGCGCAACTGCTGCATTCGTCGTTAAATCTGGACGATTTGCTTCGCCATTTGCTGCGTTCTGTGATGGGGCGATTGCTGGTCGGTAAAGCTCTGATTGCTGTCACCGATGAAGGCACGACACGAATCGCGCTGGTTCGCGGATTGCCCAAACTTGCGGTCGGCCAGGAATTCGACGAAACGCTGGCCTTATCATCAGGCATCCAGAAAATCCTGCCGATTGGCGACGAATCAAATCCCGTAGGCTTGTTGGGAATCAGCAATCCGTTAAATAGACAGATTACAAGTGATGAGCTGGAATTCCTGAGCGCCCTGTTGGGCATTGCAGCCAGCGGTATTTCAAACGCTCGCGCTCACACGGCGACTCAAAACCTGAATCAGGAGCTGGACCAAAAAGTTCAGGAATTGCGAACGCTGCTTGATCTGGTTCGCGGTCTGACCGGAACGATTGAACCCGATGAAGTCGCGCAGTTATTGATGCTGACGTTGGCCGGGCGCTGGGCGGTTCGCAAATATGCTTTGATTGCCTGGAAAAAAGGCCACCCTTCTGTCATGCGGCTGAAGGGCATGGAAATGAATGAACTGGCCGATTACGAAAACTTCGGCATTGATGTTGAATCTCTGGATGAAGCCGTCAAAGTCGCCGACCTGCCCGAATGTCCGCTCAAGACATTCCTGCGCGAAGAACAGGGTGAAGTCCTGTTTCCGATCAAAGCCGGGGACGAGACCACTGGCGGGTTTGCGCTTTTAGGGCCGCGCCCCGGCAACCTTTCTTATAGCGAATCCGACCTGGAATTCGGCGCAGGCCTTACTGCTCAGGCAGCCGTAGCTTTTGAAAACGCCTGGTTCGTCCGCGAAACTTTGGAACGCAAAAAGCTCGAGCAGGAATTGGCGCTGGCCGCGACAATTCAACAAGACCTATTCCCTGGCAAACTTCCCCAAATGACCGGTTACGATTTGGCTGCGCGCAATCGTCCGGCGCGAACCTGCGGCGGAGATTATTACGACATTCTGGAATTCAAAACGACAGATGGAAATTGCTGCCACCTGATTTGCGTCGCTGACGTTTCCGGCAAAGGTCTTCCCGCTTCCCTGCTGATGAGCAACATGCAGGCAACGATGCGTGCATTGCTCGGACGAATTCCCAGCCTGACCGAACTGGCTTCGCACACTAACGCACTGCTTTACGCGACAACTCCATCCAATAAATACATCACGGCAATTCTGGTCGAACTGGATTTCGCGACGGGCAAAGGCCGTTATGTCAATGCAGGCCACACAGATTGTCTGCTGTTGCGCTCGGGCGGCGAGGCCGAGTGGTTGAAATCCACAGGCACTCCACTGGGTTTGATGGATCCGACAATCGTCAACCTGATGACTCCGTACACAGAGCAAAGCTTTGAAATGCAGCCTGGCGACTTGATGGCTCTGTTTTCCGACGGCGTCACCGAAGCTCAGGACGAAGAGGAAAACGAATTCGGCGAAGAGCGCACGGCAAACTTCATTCGCCCTATCGCCAATGAACCAGCCGCCATAATTGTAGAAAAGGTTTTTGATGAGCTTGACCGTTTCGCCGGAACCGCGCCGCAATACGACGACATCACATTGTTCGTTATCAAACGCAACGCTTAAACAGGGGGATTGCAATGCTGAAAAGAGAAAAACTCACTCGCCGTGAAATGCTTATAAAGACTGCCGACGGATTTGGGGCAACAGCTCTACTTGGCTTGGCCGATTCAACCGGATTCGCTTTTCTCCCTCAAAAAGTCGGTGGCAGATTGAAACAATCAGTTTGCCGATGGTGTTACAACAAAATCCCTCTGGAAGATTTTGCCAAAGCAGTTTCCGAAATGGGCATCAAAGGCATTGACCTGCTGAATGATCCGAAAGATTGGCCAGTTGCCAAAAAGTACGGCTTGATTCCAACAATGGTGACAGGGGCTGGTAACATTCCAGACGCATGCAACCGCAAAGACCTTCACGACAAACTGCGTAAAGACTTTGAAGAGAACATAGCTCGCGCTGCTGAAAACGGAGTTCCGAACGTCATCACTTTTTCCGGCAACCGCAAAGGAATGTCCGACGGCGAAGGCCTGGAAAACACCGTGACGATGCTCAATCGCGCCAAAGGCATTGCCGAAAAGCATGGCGTGACGATCTGCATCGAATACCTGAACAGCAAGGTGGATCATAAGGATTACATGTTTGATCACATAGGCTGGGGCGTTGAAGTCATCAAGCGCGTCAACTCTCCGCGCGTGAAAATCCTTTACGACATTTACCACGCGCAGATTATGGACGGGGACATCATTCGAACCATTCGGGCTAACATTCAGCACATCGGCCACTTTCATACCGGAGGCAATCCGGGACGCAACGAACTGGATGACACTCAGGAATTGAACTGGCGCACGATTGCCAAAGCGATTGCCGATTTGGGTTTTCAGGGCTACGTCGCACATGAGTTTGTGCCGAAGCGTGAACCTCTGAAATCTCTACGCGAAGCCGCAGAGCTTTTCGACGTTTAGACCCCAAACTCCGTCAATTCCAAACCTGGGGTTCGTGATTTGAGGAATCCTGTGTCCAAACGTTTGACCATCAAAGCTCGATCCGTTATCAGCCGGACGGACTAGAAAACTCGACTCTGGCAACCAAAAATACAAAATCCAAGAAGCAATTGATTATCGCTTGACAGTTGCACACCTGAAACAGCTAAATGCTGCCCTGACATTTCACTTCAACAAGGAGGAATTTTATGAGCAGCAAAATCAACTACCGACCTGACGGTTACCACAATTTGACACCTTACTTGATCGTAAAGGACGGTGCCGCCGCCGTTGAATTTTATTTGGCAGCCTTTGGCGCAACTGTCGGCGAAAAGATGACCACGCCGGAAGGTCGTGTGATGCACGCCGAGCTGAAGATCGGCGATTCGCCGGTGATGCTTGGCGAGCACCAGGAAGTCGCAGTGGAGGCCACGCCGAATTATGCTCCGGTCAGTCTGTATGCTTATGTCGAAGATGCCGATGCCGTATTTGCAAAAGCCATTGCCGCCGGGGCGCAGGAAGTCGCTCCCGTGACCCTGAAGTTTTACGGCAACCGCGAAGGCGGCGTGACCGATCCATTTGGCATTACCTGGTGGCTGGCAACTCGCGTTGAAGAGCCTACCCCGGAAGAAATGCAACAACGCATGACTCAGCAAACTTCATAATTACCTGCGAGGCAAGTCGCGCTCGCGTCGGCTTGCCATACTTCTTTTGGAAATCTGAGATGCAAAATCGAAAAGCTGGAATGCAGTTCATTCTGATCACTGTTTTGCTGGATATGATCGGCATTGGATTAATTATCCCTGTGCTGCCTAGCTTGGTGACGACGATGTATGGCGGCGACATCAGCGATGGCTCTTTTATCTTCGGCTGGTTTGTCGCCTCGTACGCGCTGATGCAATTCGTCTTCGCGCCAATTTTAGGCAAGCTGAGCGATCAATTTGGGCGCAGACCAATTATTCTGATTTCGTTGTTTGGAGCCGGACTGGATTATCTGTTCATGGCATTTGCTCCGAATCTGAAATGGCTGTTTGTCGGTCGAGTCATTTCGGGAATTACCGGAGCCAACATTTCCGCCGCAAACGCTTACATTGCTGACGTTAGCACTCCCGAAGACCGCGCAAAAAACTTTGGGCTGCTCGGTGCTTGTTTTGGAGTGGGGTTCATCATTGGCCCGGCGCTGGGTGGCCTGTTAGGAAATTACGGATTCCGGCTACCGTTTATCGTGGCCGCTTGCCTGAACTTGCTGAACTGGCTGTATGGTTTTTTTGTGCTCCCCGAATCGCACGCTGAAGAAAACCGCCGCGCATTCGACTGGAAAACAGCCAATCCGTTTGCTGCGCTCAGTCAGCTTGGCAAGTATCCGGTCGTGTTAGGTCTGACCGCAACGATCGCGCTGGAGCGGCTGGCTCACGATACTCTGCCAGCGACCTGGGTGCTTTATACGACTTATCGCTTTAATTGGACTGCGCGTGATAACGGGCTTTCGCTGGCTCTGGTAGGAATCATGTTTGCTCTGGTCTCTGGTGGGTTAACAGGGCGAATTGTCGGTTGGCTGGGTGAACGCCGAGCGATTATTTACGGCTTGATGATTGGTTCGATCACATTTGCGATTTACGGATTATCCACACGCGGATGGATGCTTTATGTCGGAATCATATTCGGTTCGATTGGCGGCATCGCAGGACCGGCGATTCAATCGGTCATTACCAGGATGGTTTCGGCGACCGAACAAGGCGCAGTTCAGGGAATCATCGCCAGCATTCAAAGCATTGTGGCGATTCTAGGGCCGTTGATGGCTACTAATCTTTTCGGTTATTTCACTTCGGCAGCTGCTCCGGTGAAGTTGCCGGGAGCGGCTTTTCTGGCGGCGTCCGTGCTGGTGGCGATTGCCGCGTTGATGGCGATTCGCAGCGCGCGTCAACCCGCGATCCTGCAGCCCGCTCAATCAAGTGAGTGAATTGTCAGTTTCGAGCTTTCAGCAGTTTTACCCACAGCCAGCAATACCTTATCAAGAGAGTAAAAAAGAAATTGTTTTTCTCCTGTAGGACAAGGTTTGTTGCTCGCTGGCCAATTTTGACAATGACTTCGCTTTCAGTGACGTGTGCTTGTGAGAGAAAGTAGCGAACCGTTGACATATATTGTGGGCTTCCCTGTCGCTGAGCCTTTCTGAACTGTTCGAGCGCACGAACCAAATTCAATAGCTCACGATCCCATTCACGCAAAGTTGGCTCGTTTACGTTTTCCAAACGGGCAGCCGCACCAACCAGATCACCTTCGATCAATTCATCAAGAGCAAGCAGTAGAACAATTGATTGAGTCGTATGATCCGGCTGCAGCGTTATTGCGTATCGGCAAACTTTATTCGACTCAAGGTCACGGCCTTCTTTTCTGAGCGCCAGAGCTAGGTTCCACAACATCCACGCTTCCAACTCATCGCGATTTTGCCAATCAGCCAACCAGTCAATCGCCTTGCGGGAATCGCCCATGCTTAACCAGATAAAACCCGAGTGCGCCCAAGTCAGGTTGTCTTCGCGCAACTGCTGTTCAAGGCTCAAAATGAACTGTCTGGCCCTATTTTTTTCTCCAGCCCTTTCAAGCGCTTCCAGATAAGCGTTAACTGCCCGCCGCCAAAGCATATTGCGCTCCGGCAAAGCTTTCAGTTTTTTTGCGCAGCTTTCCCAATGTTTTTTATGTTCGCAGAATTCAACATAAAACACGCCAAGATGAGGATTAGCCTCCGGCGAATCTATCAAGTCCTCAATTACACGAAAAACCTGAATTCCCCAATCCATCTCCTTATCGGCTTCAATGGCCTCGGCGATGAAGCGCCCATCATCGGTTTTAGACAGGCATAGCGATTTGAAATGTTTGCGGGCGATGTCGAATTGTTTGCGGCAGCCAGCCAGCTTCAGACTTCTGAGAATTGCGGCGTCTCCGCCAATCTGCTGATGCACAATCTTCAATGTTTCTTCGGCTTCGCCAAACTCTTGATCCTTTAACTGCAAGTCGAACAAAGTCGTGCCTGCAAATTCGTAAGCTGGATCGAGAATCATTGCATGGCGCAGAGTTTCTTTGGCGCTTTTTAGATCGCCAGTCAGAATCTGCGCGTCGGCCAAATAACCAAGTGGAACAGCACGATGCGGAACCAGCCGCACCATTTCTTGAGCGGCGTTCAGGTAATCGCCGTTCGCATTCAAAGAGCGATACCAGTCAGCCAACAACGCCCACGCCGGATAATAATTCGGTTCGTCTGCCACAAGCTTTTTGAGCAATTCGACCGCCGCTTTCAAATCACCTCGGTCAGCGTCAACGATGGCTTCGGCGCAACGAAGCTCTGGCGGCGGGTAATCCCCGTAAACTTCAGGGTGACAGGCGGTACGAGCCTCGTCATAACGTTGCAACTGTGTAAGCAGCCGCGCGCGCAAACTGTAAGCTTCTGTCGAACGAGGGTTAAGCTCAATGACTTTATCAAGCGATTGCAATCGTTTATCAATGCTTTGCCCATCAGTTTGCGCCAGTACCAACCAAGAACGGGCCTGACCTGGACGCTTTTCAGTCAGCGCTCTTGCGCATTCCAAGGACAGTTCCGGCTTGCCTGACAACTGCGCCCATTCGCGCAAAGCACGCCAACCCCAATCGTAGCCGGGTTCCAAGGTCACAGCCTGCTTAATTCTTTCCAGCGCTTGATCACGTTCGCCCATTTGCCAGAGCACGTCAGCCAGATAGCCATAATTCCCATGATCCAGCGGCGAATAAGCAATTGCCCGCTCAATCAAAGTTCGAGCTTCGTCAAATCGTCCAGCGTGTTGATGAACTTCAGCCAGTTGCTGAGCCGCCGCTCCCCAAGCCGGATTGATCCTAAGAGCGTGCTGCAAAGCGTCAGCCAGTCCTTCCTGATCAAGCCTGGCTTGATAAACCATAGCCAGATCCAACCAGACACGAGGAATCAATGGAAAGCGTTCGGTCATTTGCTGCGCCAATTGCAAGGCTTCGTCCAACCGCTGAGCATCGGCCAACGAATAAACCATTGCCGACCACGAATGCCATAAATCAGGCCGTGCATCCAAGGCAGATTGAAGCAAATGCAAAACCTCTTCGCCATCCAAAACCGTTCGCGCCACCTGCCTGTAAGCCAACAATCCGTCTCCGTAAGTCACCTGCTGTATCAATTCTTGCCTGATGAACTCCAGTGATTCGCGGCGTTCGGCAGCGGTGTGCGAATTATTCATCAGCTCATTGATCGCGTAATCCAAGTCAACCGTCAGCTTGATAGCCTCTCTGAAAGCCTGTCGTGCCAGAGTAAAATTCCCCATCTCTGCCTGCACTACACCTATAGCACAATGACCCAAAGGGTTATCTGGCTCCAGTTCGCGACCGGTAACAGCTTCTTGCAATGCTTCTTCATGCTTGCGTTGTTGAACAAGGCAGTAAGACAACTCACGACGCGCCCAGGCATTTGTCGGCTCGATTTCAACCACATGACGCAACGCCAGCTCGGCAGATTCCGGGTCCTCGCGCAGCCAGTCAATCAGCATTTGATGAATCGGCAACGAGTGCGGAAATCTATCGGCAACTGAACGAACAAATTCCAGTGATTCTTCGCGGCTCTCAGTTTCGGCCAGCAATTGCGCAATATGACGGTTGGCATCCAATGCCAGCGGTTCTGCTTGTGCCACTTGCCGCCACAGCCCCAGTGCCTCTTTTAACTCTCCACGATACGCTGCAATCAAAGCCGCCCCACGCAACCATTGGGTCGGTGGAACTTTGTTTCTGGCTTTTTCAACCAAGCTTGCAGCTTCTTCAAAATCTCCGTGACGCGCGAAAACGTCTGAAGCGTAAAGCTTCAACTCACCATCTCCTGGTCTCAACTCGATTGACTGACGCAGCACTTCCAGCGCCTTCGGAGATTGACCAATCTGCTCGTAAGCCCACGCAAGTGTTCTTGCCGGAAACCCCGACCGCCTACCAAAACGGTTGAACCTTTGAGTCAGAAGATCAATTGCTTCTTGAGTCCTACGCAAATGTCGGGCTGCAATAAAATACGATTGCAAGTACTGCTCATTGGTGTCTTTCAGGCAAACAGCAAAGCGATAAAGTGTAAAGGCTTCTTCAAACTGACGCTGCGACCAACGTATACTGGCCAGTTGATAAAAGTTTCCTGCATCCAATGGCCGAGATCTCAACGCGCGATGCAGCAACCTCAAGGTCTCTTTATTTTGACGCGCGTCATCGCTCAGCTCTTGGGCTAGTTGCTGCCAGAAAAGCGGGTCGGATTTTTCATCTTTGCAGATGGTTTTAAGGTAACCCAGTCTTTCGCTTCGCCGCGCAAGCATTCGCAGACACAGTATTTTCTGCATCTTTAGATTCGCATCTTCGGGAAATTGCTCAAGCAGTTTTTCGACACAAGCCAACACTTGAACTTGATCTTCGTCATACCAGGCAATGGCAAGTCGTGCATTCAAAGTCAGCCTGTGATTCTCAAATTCAGCATTCATCTGCTGCCAAACTTTTGAAGCCTCTTCGCGGCGATGCTCAAACAAGGCGCGCTGAATTGAATGTAATTTGTCGTAAAGCAAAGCATCTTTTAACTCTAAACCACTCAGTAATTCGGCTTTCTCCTTGGGAACCATCGCCATACCACGCGGTCCGCAAGAGCGGTAATGATCCAGCATTTCCGGCGACAAACCTTCACTCAGGCTTCTAAGGTAAGGGTCGCGCAACAGGAAAGTGCCACGAACAGAATCGTAACCAACCACAGCCTGCAAATGTGCATTCCCTGGCTCAACCGTGGCCAGCGTGAAAGGCACTCCACGGTCAATAAGCTTCAACGTGTCTTCCCAGTTGACGCAAAATTCGCGGGCAACCCATCCGTTTTGCTCTGCCCATTTCCGTTCGCTGTGATCGGTCGTGCCGCCGTAACAAATTTGCTCGGCTATGTTCAAATGCTCAGCAGGCTTCTGCCAATACCGGCTGATTGTCGTCAAGGTTGCAGGCGCGCAAGTCACGTGATGCTGACGAATGAATCCCACCGGCAACTCCAAACGCCTCTTTTCCGGCGAAGCCTGCTGCAATCGCTCAGTGATGGTTTTGAAAAACCCATCACCGGCCTGCCCCGCTAATTCAATCGCCTCCTCTTTATCGCCGCACAAATAAGCAGCATCAGCCAATCGCCCGTTCAACCATTCGCACATTCCCTTTTCCATCAGTGGCGACATTTTGATGGCTTGTCGAAAGTTACTGCGCGCAGATTGAAAATCTCCTGTGTCTATTTGTAATTGCGCTAATTGGATCAGCAATGGCGGACATTCCATATTTTCCGCAGCCTTTTGAAGCAAGGACTGAGCTTCATTTTCCCTGTCTAGGAGACTCAGCAAATGCGCTAGCGTCTGAATCGCCGGACGATAAAGTGGCTTCAATTCCAGTGACCGTCTCACCGCAGCGAGAGCGTCTTCATAACGGTCTTCGTACTCATAAATCGAGGCCTTCTCCACCCATAGCCACGGACTATCTGGAGCGATTTTTTCAGCCCGCGCAATCAATTCATCAGCCGTGTCAAAGTCACGCAGTAGACCGAACAACCCCGCCTTCAACCCCAGCCAATCTGATTGAGTAATTGAGTTTGATTCGGGCAACTCATCAATAAGGCGCATGAACATCCAAGCTCGCCACGGTCCGCGCCAATCCATGATTGCCCGCGCGTAGTAGTAAACAGCTTCGGGGTGAGCGCGGTCCTCACGCCAGGCCCGCAGGTGCAGCGTTCTCATCAGCTTAGGTGCGCCAAGCATTCCGGCGATACGTCCAGCCAGCAATAAAGCGTCAGTGCCTTCCCATTCATTTATCGGAGAAAGTCGCACTGCCCTTTCGAAGGCCTGTAAATACAAGCCTGAATTATAAATATCCTGAATTGGCTGAAGCTGTGTCGTCGAAATAAACATCTTTTTGCTGGATTGTCCGTGGTTTCCGCTGGCAATGGAGTTATGCCAGCCGCTGAGCAATTGCTTCCATTTGATGTAAGTAGTGTTCGCTTTCGGCTGATCCTTCGTCTGGTGCCCACTCGGCAAAATTCTTGTCGCGTTCCTGAATATATCCGCCAGCCGGATGACCTTTAACTTCGTAAATCACAGTGTTTTCCAAAGCAACCAGGGTGTGCCAAATACGCGGAGGAATGTCCATTCCATACATCCCTTCAGACGGCGACAAAATTTTGCTATGCCTAAAATCAACACGGCCTTCATCGTCAAAAAGGAGCAAGGCAAGTTTGCCACGCAACAAAATGAAAGCTTCACTTTGATGATCGCTATCGTGGCGGTGTGGGCGCACATAAGTTCCAGGAGTCAGCGCATTAAGCATACGATGGCAATGTTCCCAATCACCCCCATGCAAACAATAAATCGCACGGCGGCGAGGCGATTGCTTGGCTTGCAACAACAATTCATCTAACAATAGAGAGGTGATAGCTTGAATCGGTCTCTGATTCATGAATTTGGTGCCTCCTGAGTTGGCCGAGAGCTGGTAACGGCAACGCGAATGTAGCGCAATTCGGCAAATTGCGCTACCTTTCATTGACGGTGATAAGAATGATGAAAACAGTTCCACTTCCACCCGAAATTGAAGAATATCGTGACCGACATTGGCGGCGCGAAGAGAGCTTGAAAGTTCAAACCGTCAACGATGCTGAGCAGTTTATTGAGCAAGTCGGCTTCTGTTCTTGCCTAACCGATTCCCGTCAATCAGGACCATCGCTTTATATTGCGGTCTGTGGCAGACGCGATGCGGCGATGCCTCGTAATGTTCAGAAGGATTTCGAGAGTTCACAAACCTGGCTTTTGAAAGATGAGCTTTTGAAACGGGGCAACGTTTACTATGGCAAGCTAGCGCGTGGCAAAACCATGTTCCTCTCTAAACGAATGATCCCATACTTCTTTTCAGTTTGGGGACTGACAAAACGTGAAGAGAAAGCTCGACTGAGCAATGAAGCTCAGGCAATACTGAAAATCCTACGGAAAGAATGGGAAATGGGAACTTCTGATTTAAGGGATGAATCGGGCATAAAAGATCGAAAAGTGTTCAGCCGCTCAATTGACGAACTGCAAGCAGCAATGATTGTCATCCCAAATGAAGTCATTTATCAGCCGAAATTTACTTACATCTGGACGCTCGCCGAAAGCCGATTTACGGAAAACTTACAAACCAAAATTGATATAAAAATCGCTTTTCGAGAAATCGCCCACATCTTTTTAGCTAACGCCGGAATGACAATTCCTGGCGAATTAGCTCGTTCAACAGGGCTTTCCCGCCCAGACGCTGGAATTGCCAATCGTGCATTGGTTGAAAATGAAAAGGCAACAAACATAGCGAAAGGAAAATATTTGTACACAGCAACTCATTGGCTTGATTTTAACTGTAATCGAAGATAGTATCCGCTCCCGTCGAGACTTTGTAGTATATTTATCGGACAATTTCGACATTCTCCACAGAAGCCCGCGACGATAGATCAAATTTATACAAATGGAAAGTTTTGGTTATCACGCAATCTTTCTTGACGTTAGGCTTTGTTCTATTTCGATAGGGGGTTAGAAACCGTGCCATTCATTTTCCTGGGAGGGGATATGAAAGACTCCAAGCCTATACCCACAGATCACCCGCATGAAACCCTAATTGCCGCCTATGCAATTGGCAAATGTAGTTTAGACGTACAAACCAAAATCGATGAGCATTGTTTCACCTGTGATGAGTGCCGCACAAGGCTTTCCATCTTGCTAAGACTTAGCTCATTAGAGGATAACGAGCTTGAACGTAGTGAATTAGAAAGGCTATTCCCTTTGGGGAAAGAAACAATTGCACAAGCTCGGCATCCGTTGGGACACGCCTCTGACAAATCTATCAGAAGCACGAGTTCTTCGTCTAAAAATAAAAATCTGCCAGACCGCCCGACCAGTAATCAATTCTCATCAGGCAAACATTCATTTTCATTATTGAATCATGGAAATAAAAGACTTCGAATTGCAGCGCTATGCATACTCGTCGCTGCAATATCCTGCACAAGCTACTACTGGTACGTAAAAGCCAATTCACCAGTACAAAATAGCTTAATGGCAATGCGTCGGAGCTTTCAATTTAGCCGCCCACTGGAAGCCCGCTTGTCTGGTGGATTGGATTACAAACCATTTGCTCGAACTCGAGGCAACCTAGATAATTCAGACATTAATCGGGATCAGATCAACTACGCATTAGCCGAATTAACTGGGGTAGTAGCTTCTAACCCCACTCCACAAGAAAGACACGCGTTAGGCCGCCTCTATTTATTTTTAGGTGAGTTTGATAAGGCTGAAGCCCAAATGAAATTGGCTTTAGAGCAGTTGGGGAATGATGCAAAACTGCACACAGATATTGCGGCATTGTATTATGAACGTAGCAATTATTCGGATGCCGATCCTGAGTCATTATTAAGTTCGGCTGTTGAACACTACAAATTAGCTATTGAAATTGAGCCTGATTTTGCTGAAGCTTGGTTTAATAGAGCCTTGTGTTATGAGAAATTATCTCTTTTCTTAAAAGCTAAGCAGGACTGGATTCAATACTTAAAACTGGACTCCACATCTAAATGGGCTGAAGAGGCGCGCGAACGGCTAAAAAGCCTAGAGACAAGAGCCAATAGAACAAATAACTCTAAAGAAGATATGGCAGCCTTGCTTGAAAAAGCTGTTAACTCTAGTGACGATAAGACATTACATGCCCTTATCACCCAAAACCTATCTAATGTAATTCAGTTTTCGAACAATAAGCTCTTTGAACAGTACCTGAATGAGGCTTTGGGTGGTAATAACCAGCGAGCAGAATTCTTGCTTACAAGATTAAATACAATTGGTCACATAGTTGCGGAAAATAATAAAGACAAATTTATTATTGATTTAGCAAATTTGGCTGCACGAGCCAGCCCACAAATGAAAAGGCAGATTTTAAGTGTCCACCTGAAGCTGCGGCAGGCGGACAATGAGTTTTCCCGCAGTTCTCACGATGCCGCTTACAAATCCTATCTCTCTGCTTACTTGGCGGCGAAGCGCATTGGAGATGACCTACATACTGAAATTGCCGCATCTAATCTCGTCCGCTATTCCAATCTTCGAGCCAATTCAACAATACTTATCTCTATAGGAAATCGCCTTGTCTCACAAGCTGAGCGATTAGGACATCGCTACATACAAGCTCAAGCTCATGCAGCACTTGCTAACGGATACCTTGCCTCACAACAAGGACAGCTCGCTCTCGAAAACGGGTTACGTGCTGCATCTATTGCCAAAGAAATTGGCGATAGAGATACGGCAATTAATGGGCTTATTTTTGTGAGCGCTGGCTACACTCGGTCTGGAAATTATAGGTTAGGGGCTAACAAAAGCCTAGAACTTCTATCTATTTTAACGGACTATCCTGTAAATAAATTTCGCCAATTTCAGGTATACCAATTAATGTGGGAGCCTTTATTTCGTGACGGCGACTACGATTTAGCTATTGAATACCAACAAGAAGCCCTACACCTAGCCAAACTACTTAATAATCAACCTAGTATAACAGGTGCAATGGGAAGGATGGGACTGAATCTGTGGAAGCTAAAAAAGAACGAGGAGGCAACAAGCTATCTTCAAGAAGCTATTACAAAGTGTAACGTAATAGGCGATAAAACATTACGTCAATTACTTCAAGGAGAATTGTATACAACACTTGGCGATGTTTCACTAAGCCTCGGGAAGGCCGAAGAATCATTAGCCAATTACGAACTTGCACAACAAGCTATCAAGGCAAGCAATAATAAAATTTACCTTTCAGCAATTTATCAGGGCACAGCATCAGCCTATTTAGCCAAAAATGAAATTAATGAAGCAGAACAAGAAATGCGACGTAGTATTTCTTTATTAGAGCAGGGCCGCGAGCAAATTGTTGACGCTAGTGCGAAAAGCCTATTTCTTGCTCGTAGCCAAAATGTTTACCTGGCGATGATTGAGCTTCAATTTTATTTTAAGCATGATCACGCTGCCGCATTTGATTACGCAGAAGTTGCTAGAAATCGCGAGATATCAGATATATTGTCGCCAGTCAGTTTCGATAAAATAACAAACCGCCCTATCTCTCATCCTCTGAGATTATCAGAAGTTCAAAAGAGTCTTGCTAAGAATGCGCAGATGTTATCGTATGCCATGACAGAAAAAGGTCTAATAATTTGGTATGTTTCTCCAAATACTTTTTATTCAACAACTGTTAATGTTTCACCGGACAAACTAAAATCTCTAATTAGCGATTACATTCTTAAAATACGCACGCGCCAGAAGATTGAGACAGTAATCCTTCAAGCATCAGAACTCTATCAATACCTTGTACAGCCTATTGCCAGTCAATTAAATAGCGATTTTTTATTATATATCATCCAAGACAGTGCATTGAGCCAGTTGCCATTTTCAACCTTGTATTCGCAAGAGGCAAAGCGATACCTCATTCAAGACTACTCAATAATAACAGATCATAGCACAAGCGCACTTATTCAGACTAACTCACTAGCCACGGCAAAATCGAACAATTCTAGTGAAACGTTTATTGGTATTAGCAATCCTCGCTTCAGTTATCGTCGCTTCCCTGGTTTACCGGTACTGCCATCTTCCGAAGAGGAGATAACTCGAGCTAGCTTGCTTTATCATCAATCAAAACTTTTTAGCCGAGATAAAGCATCAGAAAGTAAGACTATCACCCAAATTCAAAATTATAATATCGTCCATTTTGCTAGTCACACTTTAGATAACAAAGGCTCTAATATGATGTCGGCTATATTATTAGCAGAGGAAAATCAATCGACCATCAAAGAAAGGCAATTGGAAGGAATTACATTTGACGGCCTGTTGCAGGCATCTGAAATTTATCACCTGAAGCTGCCTCTTACAAAATTGGTAATTCTATCAAGTTGCCGGTCAGGGGCAAGCGATTACACAACTGGCGAGACTATGGGAGCTTTAGCAAAAGCATTTTTTGCAGCGAAAGTTCCGTCTGTAATTGCTAGTTTATGGGATATTGACGACGCAAGCTCTGCGGAGCTTATGTACTCTTTCCATCACTTTCACCGAGATCAATCATTAGGGTATGCTACATCTTTAAGGCGAGCGCAATGCTCACTGCTAAATGGTAATGACTTTGACAAACGACATCCTTATTACTGGGGAGCGTTCCAACTTTCAGGCAGTGATATAGGTAAAGCCAATGTCAATAACTAACGCTTATCTTTAAACTTATGCCTACTAATTTCTCAGCAAGACTATCCTGATGCCAGGAATTAGCCTGCAGAGATTGTGACAATGAGCCATCGCGGACCCCCATCCCGATAATTTCAATTTTGCATGGAGAAAAAAATGAGCACAATCAATTTTACATTTGAGGACTTATGCGCGTTTTTCACTAAGCACCCGTCACGTCTGATGGTGGGGATGATCGCAACAGACAATGAGGCCCCACAAGATGTCCACAGTCCGCATATTGTAATCAAGGAAAATGGAGTAGTAAGAAAAGAGTATAATGGCTTTTCTCAAATCAATGGTGACATTTCTCTTGATGTTTACCCGGAATCTCAACCACTGACTCATTACATACCCAGGTCCCCGCGAGACAAACGCCAATCATTTAACACTGTGGTAGATTTTGAAAAACAGCTCTATCCCGAAAATACCTTTAAAGCAGATGCCAAGCGCTGTCGAGCAAGATTACACTTTAATAATGGCGAGCTTTACACTTGTGCGCATGCTATCAATGCTGTGTTTGCCGATTCCAAAACCCATTCACCTTATTCAAAGGTCCCAACCATTGGTACAAAAGCAGGATTGGATATTGACATTCCTAAAGATGGGTATGCTGTGTTACATTTCAAAAACGATACTGAGGATTTTGTGTTTAAGGGCGGAAGAAATTACCAAGTAGAGGTTATCAATCGAGCTGAAGCTGTTGATTTTAATCATTTTCGATTCTTCTACAATATCGTCACTCCAAAACCGAAGCAGAAAGTAATTCCTATCTCAGCACAAGGCGTTGGTGCTAATGTAAGATTAGGTGATTGGGTCTGTTTGGTTGGAGCATTCGGCAAGTCAGATTATGATCTACTTGGCCCAAAGAAACGCTAAACTCGACGATTTTTAACCAGAAGCAAAAGCTCGTTATCTTGGTGTAAGCTAGCGGGCTTTTGTTTCTTTTATTTTAACGGTTTACAGGTTTTGGTGAAGGTGGCTTGGTGCTTATTATCACGTCCACCTTCAGAAAAAGAGTTCTAATAAGCATCATTTAGCCAATCTTCCATCACAACCTATCCCTATTTTGCGAAGAAATGGCTTCAATTCCCTGCAAAAGAAGCGATAATCCTAAGCCTATTGTTGCACTTTTATCTTTGGCAACTTTGGGAAATGAACAAATTGCCCACGCCTCCCGGCGTCATAAAACTGCTGTAAGCGCAACGAAAATTGTAAATTCGCTTTCTGAGTCAGAAGTTCGCTCGTTACCTGAAGAAACTAGACAACATTTGCTTCGAACTTTAAAAGCAGGTCGCATTACTAACGCAGATCGCCAAGCCATTAATAAACTTCTCTCGTGCGAAGTAATCGAATTAACATACCAGCAGCGTATGATTATCAAAGGAGCTAAAGATTTTGTTACCGCCACGAAATCACATTTGATTAACTTATCATTACTACCAATTGGTAGAAAGTTGTTAAATAGCATCTACAAAAGTGGTAGACAAGTGATGATTATACCAGCTGATCGTGTCTGCGAAGCCCCTCCAGAGGATTTCAGAGCCGCTATTCCTAAAGGCAAATCACTCAAATGGCGAGAGTTGAATGGTAAGGAAAAGACAATTAAAGGCAGTGGCTTAGGATCCGACACTACGATTAGATACAATCCCTCATTTTCTTATTCAGATAAAACAACAGGTTGGAGAAAATATCCTCCTGAAATAGCCTTAGCTCACGAACTGATACATGCAGACGACTCTGCCTACGGCCGTTTAGACCCAGATGAGGTTGAAGGAGTCAGGAACTATGAGCGGCAGGCAGTCGGGCTTTCGCCATATGAAGATAAAGAATTTACCGAAAACAAATTCCGCGCAGCCTGGGCAACACCGATACCCTTACGAATGCAATACTGAGCACGTTCTCTCAGATTACTAAAAAGGAACGCGAACAGTGACAGTTGTTCCCTTACCAGGGACTCCTCTCACGCTTACCTCGCCACCGAAAAGTAAGGCACGTTCACGCATCCCAAGTAACCCAAGAGATTTGGGATTTGAAAATTCGTTGGCTTTAATTCCTCTACCATTGTCTGTCGCTTCCAAAAATAACTCTGACTCTCTCTCTTCAATGCTTACCCCAACTTCAGTAGCCTGAGAATGACGAGCAACATTGGTAAGTATTTCCTGAAAAATCCTAAAAACGGCTATTGAGCGGTGCTGATCTAGGCTAATTCTTTCATGTGACAGCTTTAATTTACATTTGATTCCAGTGCGACTTTCAAACTCTTTTGCCTGCCATTCAATGGCGGCAGTCAAGCCTACCGCATCCAATAATCCCGGGCGCAATTCCGTAGAGATTTTCCGAACTGTTTGTATAGCATTATTTATTAAATCAGTAATCTCTTGTGCTCTATCCTTCAGGATCACCCAGTCTTCTTTGCTTACAGAGTCTGATATTCTCTTGGTCAACGAAACTATATCTATTTTTAAACCAGTCAGTACTTGGCCAAGTTCGTCATGAATCTCTCGGGCAATTCTCATTCGCTCTTCTTCTCTAACTGATTGCAATCTGGCCGACAATGCCCTCAACTCAACCCGGGAATTTTCCAGATTTTCTGATGCACGCTGGTGTTCAGTAATATCACGTGCCACTACCACTACTCCGATAATATTTCCAGCCTGGCTTAAAAACGGCGTTTTAGTGAACAAAATTGCCCGGGTTCTGCCTTCTATTGTTACAGCTAATTCGTAAACTCTTCCCTCGCCACTCTCCATTACTTCACGATCAATGTCTATGGTTTGCTGAATATCTTCGATAGGGAATAGCTCGGTATCGTGTTTGCCAATAATTTCCTCTTCTCGTTTTCCGTGAAGCCTTGCTCCCAAGCGATTAATAATCAAATAACGCCCCATCCTGTCTTTAACAAAAACAGCGTCTGGTATTCCTTCAATAACTCCTTTAAGCAATAGTTGGTTTTGCCAAAATACATCTTCAAGCCTCTTATATTTGGTTATTTCGTGAAATTGAGCTATGAAAGAAAGGCTTTTCTCTTGATTGTTTCGAATTGGTGTGAGGGTCAGGCTAACCCAAATCAAATGTCCTAGCTTATGTTGGTAGCATTTCTCGACTTTAACCGGATCACTCGATCTGGAAAATAACTGATAAAGCTGGCTCCAATCATTTGGCTCGTCGGCAGGGGTAATAGATTGAATGTTTATGTTCAAAAACTCGTCTGAAGAATACCCAAACATCTCGCATAACGACCAATTAACTCTCAAGAATCGTCCATCTGAAGCGAGTAGTGCACCGCCTATTGCCATTTCACCCAGAGCAGTAAGTAACCGACCCTCTTCATCCCATCCAACAATTCCTAGAATATCCAGGTCCCCATGACTTTTCCTTTCAGCAAAAGAAGCTTTGCCAAACCAGACACGTTTTAACCTCTCCACTATACCAATCGCCGATAAGATCATAATCAGACAACAGAAAAAGATTCACCACCTTGGTGGCTATTAAAACAGGGGGGTTACCCGCTTTCCCTTACAAAAGTAAAGACTGTTAATCACTGTTGATCCAGGTGAATTTCCTTAATCTCAACAATGAGAGCGGTACTTAACTTCCTATGAGTGCTTTTACTTACGACAACCCAATACTTTCCAAATTCAGAGTGTGAAAATATCTGCTATCCTGACGCAAACAGCAAGCTAAAATCTTAAGCTCAACCAAGACTGCAAATTCAGGTATAGCGCTTTTTGATGGTGGGGATGATGGTTTCAAGTACAGCAAAAGATTACTTCTCAAGCTGTCAACTTCGTAAAGTATATCCTATACTTTGCCTATCATTTCAGAAGAATTTGTGAGCCTTACAATAAATTTTGAACAACTATCAAGCATATTAGCAATGAACCATTCAAAACGGAATTTTATCAAACTGGCAGCGGCATGCGTGACGACGCTTGAACTTTCGTCGTTCGCTCAAACTCCTCAATCCAGTTCTTTCAATGGCACTCTCTGCTTTTTTTCAAAACATTTGCCTTTAATGAGCTGGCAAAGCCTGGGTCAAACGGTCAAAAAGCTTGGCTTTGGCGGGGTTGACCTGACCGTGCGACCAAGCGGTCACGTTTTGCCTGAACGCGCCACCGAAGATTTACCCAAAGCCGTCGCCGCCATCAAAGCCGAAGGTCTAACAGTTCCAATGATTACAACCGGCCTGATTTCGGCTAGTGACCCAACCGCCAAGCCGATTCTTTCGACCGCTGGCAAACTGGGCATTCCGTTCTTCAAACCTGGCTATTACAAATACGAGTTCAAAGATGTCCGCCGCGAACTGGAAAAGTTCGGTGCTGAGTTCACGGCTCTGGTTGAAATCGGTAAACAAGCTGGCGTGCAATGCGGCTTTCACAATCATGAAGGTAATTTAGGCGCTCCAATTTGGGATGTTGCAACCGTGATTGACCGCCTGGATCCGAAATGGGCTGGCTATTATTTCGACGTGCGCCACGCCGTAGTCGAGGGTGGCGGAGCCGGATGGAAGATCGCCACAAACCTTGTAGCCCCTCGCTTGAAAATGATTGCCGTCAAAGATTTTTACTGGGAGAAATCCGCCAAAGGCTGGCGCATAGTGAACTGCCCGCTCGGCGAAGGAATGGTTGACTGGCGGCAGTATTTCAAACTTCTTCGTCAGGCCAATTTTCATGGCCCAATCTCGCTCCATCTGGAATACGAAATTGCTGGTGCGACCGAAGCAGCAAAGGAAGAAAACACTATTGCGGCGACTCAGCGCGATCTAGCGTTTCTGAAAGCTCGGCTTTTGGAGGCTTACAAATGACCATCCGCTCTCGCCGTGATTTCCTTTTGACTTCCGCGCTCGCCTCAACCGGGTTGGCCTTTTCTCGTCGAACAAGTTTTGGCAAAACAACCGACATCAGCATTGAAGAACTCAACTTCAGTTACGAAGAACATCTTTACCGAGCGCCATACAAGTTCGGCGGAGTGCCCGTTGATCGAGCTACGATCATCAACGTCAACGTAGCCGTCAAAGATCGCAACGGCAAAACCGCCAAAGGATTTGGCTCGATGCCGCTGGGAAATGTCTGGTCCTTTCCTTCGCGCGAAATGCCTTATGCAACGACGCTTGAAGCGATGAAAACTCTGGCTGAGCGTATTGCCAAAATTACTTCTGACTACAAAGAATTTGGCCATCCTATTGACATCAACTTCGCGCTGGAACCGGAGTATTTGAAAGCCGCCGCCGAAGTCTCAAAAGAATTGAAGCTGGCCGCGCCGATTCCGAAGCTCTGCACGCTGGTGACTGCTAGCGCTTTTGACGCAGCAATTCACGACGCTTTCGGCAAGCTTCACGGGCGAAACTGTTATCAAACTTATGGCCGGGATTTGATGACGCACGACCTGTCGCATTACCTGAATCAGGATTTCAAAGGCGAATTCCCTGCCCAATACGTCCTGACTAAACCGAAGCCACAGATTTCTATGTTCCATTCCGTAGGTGGAGCCGACGCCGTGCTGCCGTCGGAACTCAACCAGCGCATCAACGACGGTTTGCCTGAAACTCTGGCCGAATGGATCAAGTTCAACGGACTAACTCACATCAAGATCAAGCTTCAGGGCGAGGATTTGCGCTGGGACATCGAGCGAACCGCCAACATTGACCGCATAGCTTCTGAAGCTCGTCCGAAGACGAATTGGAAGTACTGCGTTGATTTCAACGAACGCTGCCCAAACGTGGATTACGTGTTGGAATATCTGCGAAAGGTGAAAGAGCAAACGCCGACGGGCTTCAACCGGATTCTGTATTTGGAACAGCCGACGGCACGCGACCTGAAAAGCAATCGCCAGAATTTGATGCACGCTGCCGCCAAGCTACGTCCTGTAGTGATTGACGAATCGCTGGTGGATTTGGAAACGTTGCTGTTGGCCAGAGAGATGGGTTACACAGGCGTGGCGCTGAAAGCCTGCAAGGGCCAATCGCAAGCCATGCTGATGGCGGCGGCGGCCCAGAAGTACAAGATGTTTTTGTCGGTTCAGGATTTAACCTGCCCCGGAGCCTCGCTGCTTCATTCCGTAGGCATAGCCGCTCACGTTCCAGGAGTTGCCGGAGTCGAAGCCAACTCCCGGCAATACATGCCAGCGGCCAACAAACCGTGGGAAGCGCGCTTTCCCGGCATCTTCAAAATCAGCGACGGAACTTTCAGAACTGCAACTCTGAATCGCCCTGGCCTTGGAGTAGTTGAATTCTAATACTCGCTCTCAAATTGCGGATGCACCCACAAAAATTCCTGCCGTTTATTCCGCACGCGCACCAAGCCGCCGAACTTTGGGTCTTTCTGTTTCAGCCAGGAGTGCAACTGACGCAGCAGCGCGCCTCGTGCTTCGGTGGCTTCGCCGTGTTCGGTATCGAACGACTTTTGGCCGATCAGGTCTTTTGCCTTGTCCAAGCCTTTGCTGACTGATTCGATGGCTTTCTGCCCCAAGTCCAGTTCCTTCTCAAAGCTCTTGTAAACAGCATCGTCCACCGCCACTTTGATGGTCGAAGAGGCTACGGGCAGCACCAGACTCAGCGTGCCGGAAATCAGCTTCAACCACGGAGCGGCTTTGACAAACCATTCGCGCGGCAGTTCCAGGTCATACACTCCGTATTTGCTTTTCTCTCCGTTCAAGGCGGGCAGAGGCAATCGGGAATGTTCGCACCACAACGTCACGCGGAACTTTTTGCCCATCCACGAAGGCAGATCAAGGAAGCCGGAATCAATCGGCTGGAAGCTGAACAAACGCGGGCCGTCTTTGGCTTCGTCCAGCATCGTTTGCAGCATTGTGTTGAAGCTGTCGTCAACTTTGCTAAGAATGCGTTGCGTGCCGACATCCAGACTGTCAAAACGTCCAAGGGTTTCGCCGTGTTGAGCGATCAACTGCTGGCGCACAACGACCAACTCTTTCTTCACATCGGCAAATTCCATAAACAGTTCCAGCGCCGCGTTGGGTCGGACAGCCGGAGCGTTTCGCAGCAGGCAATCAATGTCCTGCCATTCATTGCACACCGGGCAAGGATATTCCGGTCGTTGGCGGCGTTTGCTTTCGATCAGCTTTTGAACTTCAAACAGGCCAGTGCCCGGCGCTCGCTGGCCGCAAGGGTCAATGCACGGAACCATCACTTCGCAGCGCAAACCTTCCCAGAAGTTTTCCACCAGCCATTTCACTTCAAAAGTTAGCGCCGACAGGAAGCGTTCGGGATAAGCGGCGCGCACCGTGATGCGAATGTCGTTGCCGACGTGTTCCAGCAACGCTCGCCCGTTGTAATCGTCATCCAACACCAACCCGCGCTGCCAATGAACGCTTTCTTCGTAATTCACCCGCCCCAATGAAAATTTATGCAGGCGCACAATCAACTGGTAAAACAGGCCTTCTGCCGTAGCAGATTGGTCTTTGTCATCCACGATTCGACAGATTTGAACTTGCTGCTCATCGCCAACTGGTAAGACTGGCAGCCAGGCGCGGTGCATGTCTTGCTCGTCCGGGCGAACGTCAGGAACGAGTTGTGCAATCAGGCTGGTTCCGTCCAACTCTTTGTTTTCATGCAAAACAGCGACACGATAGGAAAGATCAAATCGCTCCATCAAACGGCGGAAAATCGGATGGAGCTTTGGCGGATAGCGAAACTCTTCTTCCCGCGAAGGATCGTTCCACAACTGGCTGAGTCGGGTGAAGCTGACCAATCCGTGACGGTCACGAGTTTGTTCATCGTCGAGTACAAAGCTGATGGCCGCCGCCAACCAATCAGGTTTCAACACGACGATGTCGCGCAAAGCCGGATCGTGTTCGTAATGGATCAGATGGCCAAGGCGGTGAGAGATGGTGACAAACAGACGCGCTTCCTCTTCGTCCATTTTATGTTCGCGGCAAATTTCCAGTACCTTTTCCAGCAGCAAATAAGCGGCTTTGGTATGTTTCAACTTTTCACGCACTTCCTGCCATCGTGCCGGAACGCTGCGTCCCATTTCCGGCAAGCTGGCGGCGACACGGACGATGGCGTCTTTCAATTCGGCAATGCCTCGCCGCTCGCCCGCTTTGTCAGGTTTACTGTCCACCAAAAAGAAATCAATCACTGTATCCCGCCCAAACAAATCCCAAATCTCCTGCCGATCCACATCTGGCTGGCGCTGTCCCGGCCCACCATGCGTAGCGACAACCAAAATTTTGGCATCCGGTTCCCGGTGCTTCACCAACTTGATCCATTCTTTGACAAAACCCTGCTGTGGCCCTTCACGCGGTTTCCACACGATCAGATAGACCGCCGGGGCACTGAAAAACAATTGGTGCGTAGGCCGATAAACACGCTGCCCACCGAAATCCCAGCCGTTCAGCGTGATCTCTGTGCTAGTCTCGGGATTGGTTATCTTGATCGGTTTGATCTTAATCCCGTGCGTAGTCGGACTATTCTCGACCCATTCATCCCCTCTCAACGCATCGAGCAAACAGCTTTTCCCCACCTCGCCTTCGCCAATTAGAATCAGCTTGGCTTCGTTTAGCACCACCCGTCCCTTCGCTTTCGCACGCAGGTATCGCTTGAACGCATTGAGTCCTTCCTTGTAGGCCGCAGCCAACTCAGGGTTCAGAGGATTGCTGTAGAGGTAAATCAACTGCAACTGAGTAAGCTGGCCCAGCGACTCCGGAAGCACCGTCAGATTATTGTGGGAGACGTATAGTGTGAGTAACTGTGTGAGGGCACCACGCGACTCCGGCAATGCCGTCAGTCCGTTACCGGAAAGGTTCAACTCCCTCAACTGTGTGAGCTGGCCCAGCGACTCCGGCAGTGACATTAGCTGGTTGCCGGAAAGATTCAGCGACGGTAACTGCGTCAGTTGGACTAGCGACTTCGGCAACGTCGTCAGTTGGTTGTTAAAGAGACTCAACAACTGTAACTGCGCGAGTTGGCCCAGCGATTCCGGCAGCGTTGTTAGTTGATTGTAGGAGAGGTTCAATTCCTGTAACTGGCTAAGCTGGCCCAGCGATTCCAGCATCGTCAGTTGATTGTGAGTCAGCCTGAGGAACGCAACTGCGTAGGTTGGCCTAGCGACTCCGGCAATGTCATCAATCTATTGTCTGTGAGGTTCAGCCTCAACAATTGCGTGAGTTGGCCCAGCGACTCCGGCAATGCCTTAAGTTTGTTGTTTGTGAGACCAAGTTCCTGCAACTGCGTGAGTTGGCCCAGCGACTCCGGCAGTGCCGTCAGTTTGTTGATTTTTGTGATCTCAGTTCCTTCAACTGGGCGAGTTGGCCCAGCCACTCCGGCGGCGCTGTCAATTCGTTGTTGGGGAGATTCAGCCACTGCAATTGGGTGAGATGGCTTAGCCACTCCGGCAGCACTACCAATTTGTTGTCGGAGATCAAGCGATTGCAGCTGCGTGAGACCCAGAGATTCTGGCAACTCAGTTAGTTTCTCCAGCGCTTTGCCACTGAGATCAAGTTTCGTTGCCCCCGACCGCCGCGCTTCTTCGTGAGTTGGCTCAGCGACTCCGGCAA
Organism: Blastocatellia bacterium; assembly: GCA_044221525.1. Lineage (GTDB taxonomy): Bacteria > Acidobacteriota > Blastocatellia > RBC074 > RBC074 > RBC074. The sequence goes on from JBGAPB010000025.1 coordinate 28,591, forward strand.
CTCGCTAAGCCCCATCCCACTTAAATTTAGCTTGGTTGCCCTCGACTCCCACGCCCTTACAATTTTTTTCTCCGCTTCTTCGTATGCCCAATCTCGTGCCATAACCACTCCCTTTCTTCGTTGCCGTGAGGCGGATTTCTAGCCCCAGCCGTTCATCTCGCTACTGACTTTCCAGCTTTGCAACCCGGCATCCGAAATGCGCCGATGCGGGTGGAGTAATTCGTCTGGCCTGCTTTGACGTAATCGCCGACGTACCAGATGGTGCAATCGTCGCTGGGGTCAATCGCAGTCTGAGTGTAATCCTGCCAGCGCATGACGTTCTGAGCCGCTGCGCCTTCGGCCAGCACGGTTTCTAGCAAGGTGAGCTTGCCCAGCGGATCGTTAGCTCGACGACCGGCGAAGCGTTGACCGGCGAAGTTCGGCGCTCCTCCAAACGAATAACCGATGCCGATGTTGCCGAAACGATCCATCGCCGGACTGGCCATCCAACGATAAAATCCATCGGGCGCATAAGTTCCCTGTTGATGCAGCTTCACGCTACGGTCTTTGCCAACTCGGAATTCATACCAGCGAACTCCGCCTGCGCCAGCCGAAGTGTTGACCGAATGCACGGCGACCAGCGATTCGCGGTTGCCGATGCGCCGATACACCAACCGAGCCATGATCTTGTCGCCTTGCGAATCGAGCCGCGTTTGAACTCCCGGCTGAGGCACGCAATTCGTCAACTGCCCATCGCACAAATACCGATACGGCGCGACGGCGAGCTTTTCAGGCGCGCTGAGCTTTGTGTTCGCGGAGTTTTGCCAATCCACTTTGAACTTCCAAACGAAGATGCCGTCGTCTTCAAAGATGTTTTTCAGTTGCGTGCCTCCCGCCGCCATCATGATGTTCGGCGCGCCCGGCGGAGGAAGCTGTTTGCCATCAATGTCCGCGTTGTTCAGGAAGTTCACGCCGTCAATGATGACGCACTGTT
>JBGAPB010000026.1:0-28897 GCA_044221525.1 Blastocatellia bacterium
GCCCCTGCGCAACGTGCGCGCCAAGTGTTGCAAACAGATTGGCGGTGACGCTGGCACCTGCCAATCGCTCCGGCGTATGGCCTACAGTCAAACTGTACTTTGCATGATTTGCAGCCGCGACCTCGGCAAAGCTTTGGGTTTTGTCGCGGTAATCCAGATATTCGCCAGCTTTTGCCGGTATTCGCTTTATATTGAGTTTCTGAAAGTTTCCCCACAACACCACCAGGCGGTCGGCTGTTTCATACGGTAATGGGCGGAGCAAAACGGCGTTGACGACACTAAAAATCGCCGCATTCGCGCCTATGCCCAGAGCCAGTGTGATGATGGCAATCAACGTAAAGCCCGGCTGTTTCCTCAGCATTCGCACGCCATAATGCAGGTCTTGTAAAAACGATTCCATTCGTCTTCCTCCACGTCGTTCGATGAATTCGATGGGTTGATGCAGCGCCGATGATTGTTCCGCGCGAATTAACTCACATTCCAGCAAGCGCCAGTCATAACCTTGCACGGCGCGCGCTTCGGCTTCGGCTGACGATAAACCTTCGGCGAGCGCGTCTTCGTAAACGGTTTCCAGATGCAGCGCGAGTTCTTCGACGATTTCGATTTCGCGTTCGGGCGACAAGCGCAACACCGCCAGATGCTGGCGCACAGTGTGATTCCAGTTCGGGCTCATGGTTCAACTCACGCAGGATTGATTTTGGCTACGCGGTCCAGGGCTGCGAAAAAGTCCGACCACGTTTGTCGTTGTTCGTTCAAAACTTTCCTGCCTGCCGCGGTCAACTTGTAATAACGCCGACGCCGCTGTCCGGCCTTTTCCACCCAGGTTCCCTTAATCAGTTCGCGCTTTTCCAGCCGATAGAGCAGTGGATAGAGCGATGCCACATGAAATTGCAGCACTCCGTCTGAGCGCTCTTCGATCAGTTTGGCGATTTCGTAACCGTGGCGCGGGCGGTCTTCGACCAGAGCCAGAATCAGCATTTCAGTGCTTCCACGTTTCACTTCGTTATCAAGCATAATCAAGCGTCTCCATATATTTTGACGCCACATATAGTTGCGCAACTATTCTCTGTCAACTGTTCAGCGATGATTTTCAGATATTTATTTGGTGACGGAGTGGTTGAGGAAAAGAGGTTACCGGCAGGAGTTATTGGCGAAGCGCCTGGGGTAAATGGGGTTACGGGATCGAACAAGATTGTTTCAATCCGACTTTATATCTTGTTGAATCCTGTAAACCCTGCTTAAAAGTTGTTAGTTTCGATTGTCAGGTTGCCGTTGGCTCAAAGTTTGATAGCGCGGTCGCCAGTGCAGATTGTTCCAGATTGAATGACCTTGGCGTTGATTCCGCGCAGTTGCAGTTCGCGCCCTATTTCAGAGTTCACGAACTTCATGGCGTCGAGGCCAAAGCGTTCGACGAATTTTTTGCAGCCGGTATGCGGTTCTGCTGTGACTTCCAGAATTGCCGAACCGAGCGCCAGTTTGGTTCCAGCGGGCAGGTTGGACTTGCTCAGATTCATATCCAGAAAAAGCTGGTCACCGGCCAATTGCCAACGTGATTGATCCTCAGCGATAAGAGTGATGAGGCGCCAGTTGATAATGTTGATCTGCATTTCGGGGTGCGGCGACCCATCTGCTGTGCGCGAACTTTGGCGATGTTTCCAGTTGTCGCCAACCAAGCCGACTTCCGTGCTGAGCTCGGCTTCAGCCAGGATTTCGCGGGCGTTGATTTCCGGGCGCCGGACAATCAGTTTTAATTCGCCTTTGTCTTCAGGGGCCTGCCGAATAACAGGCAGGCCAGCCTGAAGTTCTGCCATTGTCAGGAATTTGGTTTCTGTCATTAATCACCTCGTGGGTATTGATGCGAACGTCGGCAAAGTAAAGTCGAGGTCAAGGTCTGACAAGTGCCAATTTTCCTTTCAAGCAACAGTCCGGTTTGATTAACGGTGCTGAATGGAGCCTGCGAGTTGTCGCGCCTACTCGTGACGCAGAGCAACCAGCGGATCAACCTGAACGGCTTTGCGCGCTGGCAGCCAGCAGGCGATCAGAGCGATCAAGGCCAGCAGTCCGGCGATCATGCCGACGGTGACGGGTTCGTTTCCGCTTAGTCCGTAAAGCTGATCAACCATCTGGCGTTGCCAGCTTCTTTCTTCAAAGTATTTGCTGGCGAGCAGTTTCTTCAAGCCATAAGCGACGAAGCCTCCGACAACCAAGCCCAGCAACACCAGCTTCATTCCTTGCCAGATGACCATTCGCAGCACGTGACTGGTTTGCGCACCCAAGGCCATTCGCACTCCGATTTCGTTTGTTCGCTGAGCCACTGAATAAGCCAGCACTCCAGACAAACCAATCGCCGCCAGCAACAAAGCCAGAACGCCGAAAAAGCTGAGTAGTCGCGCATAAAGCCTTTCCTGAGCTAGCGTTTGATTTGAACGCGCCTTTTGCGTGGTAATTTCGGTGATTGGCAGATTGCTGTCCAGTTCACGAACAGTTTGGCGAACAGCGTTGGTCAGGGCAGTCGGATCACCAGTTGTTCGCAACGCGAAATGCATCTGACCAACCTCGGCTAACTCCTGCCGCCAGGGAGTAAACAGCAATGGTTCAATGTCTTCGCGTTGGCTGTTGTATTTGGTGTCAGCGACGATGCCTATGATTTCGATGTCGCGTTTGCCGTCTTCGTCTCTGACGTGTTTGCCCAGCGCGTCATCGTTGGGGAAAAACTTTTTCGCCAGAGTTTGATTGACGATCCCGACCAGCGGAGAAGTCGCCACATCGGTTTCGGCAAAATTGCGTCCGCGCATCAGTGGAATTTCCAGCGTTGAAAAATAGTTTTCACGAGACATTTGCCGATTGGCGATGTGTTGGTCGGCAGCTTTTACGGTTTCACCGGGCAGTAACAATCCAGTGTTCCAGGTGAACTGTGAAATCAAAGGAACGACTCCGAAAGTCGCCGAACGCACGCCGGGCAGCGCATCCAGTCGTGCAAAGAGTTGTTGATAAAACTGCACCAGTCGTTCGTCTTTGTATCCGGACTGTCCCGGTTGCAGGCTGAACAGCAGCAGGTTTTCCTGATTGAAACCCAGGTTGACCCGTTGCAAATTTTGCAGCGAACGCACGAACAAACCCGCTCCGATCAGCAACAACAACGACAGCGCGACCTGGGCGACGACCAATCCTTTGCTCAAGCCGGAAACTGCGCCAGTAGTGCGACGGCTTTGTTTCAAACCGCTGGACAGGTCTTGATGCGAAGCGCGCCAGGCCGGAGCCAATCCAAAGACAATGCCTGTCAGTAAAGAAATCACGATGGTGAAAAGCAGGACTCGCCAATTCAAACTCGGCTCAGTGCCGGGCGGCAGAAAGTCTGTGTTGCGGTCAGCCAGCGAAGCCAAAATGTTTTTCCCCCAATATGCAAAAACAATTCCGACCAGTCCGCCCAATGCCGCCAGCAACACGCTTTCGGTCAGCAATTGGCGGATCAATCGCAAACGTCCCGCGCCGACAGCCAGCCTGACAGTGATTTCAGGGCCGCGCAAAGCGGCTTTGGCCAACAGCAGGTTGGCTACGTTGGCACAGGCGATCAACAACACCGCCGCCACAATGCCGAACAAACCGTAAATCGTTCTTGAATAAAGTTTGCGAATTTCCATTGCTCCGCGGCTGCCGGATTGAGCCAGCAAACGCGGATAATCTTTGGGATCTAGTTTCGCCTGCTCATTGTCTTTGCGCGGCGGCGGCATGACTTCCAGCGCGTGAGCTTGAAACGCTCCGGCCAGGCTTTCGCGCGCCTGCTCCATCGTTGCTCCGGGCTTCATTCTCCCCATAATGTGCAACCACCAGTAACCCGGTTTGTCGGCTTTGCCCATGGCGGTGCGTTCGCCCAGCAGCGTTGGCTCAAAAGCGATTGGCACTGTCACTTCTGGACGTTCGCTGACTTGCAACGCGCCCACGAATTCAGGCGGAGTCACTCCGATGATGGTGAACGAAGTTTTGTTCAATTTGAGCTGCTGACCTATGACGCCGGGGTTCGAAGCAAAATGCTCCCGCCAATAATGATGGCTCAGAACGACGACAGGCGAGGCAGAAACTTTGTCGTCGGAATCTGTAATCGGGCGTCCGTGAATGGGCTGCACATTCAAGCCGGAGTAATAATTCCCGGACACAGCCTGACCACGAATGATTTCAGCCTGCTCCTGAACCACCGCCGTCAATTCATAGATCGGCGCGTAGGCAAAAATCGGCAGCAGCGGGCTTTCGCTTGCGGTAGTTTGAGCCTGAAGCAATTTTTGGTAAGTGTCGTAACGGAACATAGACGCTCCGCGAGTGCCTGGAGGGCCGCCGATGAATGTGCCACGCATTCCATTTGTTCTGAATGATTTTCCCGATTGCCATTCAAACAACACAAGCCGATCAGGTTCGCCAACCGGCAAAGTTCTCAGCAGCACGGTGTCCACCAGACTGAAGAGCGCAGTGTTTGCGCCAATGCCCAGCGCCAGTGAAAGCACAGCCACCGCAGTGAAGCCTTTTTGTTTGAGCAGCATTCGCCATCCGAAACGCAAATCCTGAATCATCTCGTCCTCCAATCGTTTTGGTTGCAGCAGCAGCGCATCCTTGAAAGCTCCCAGGCTGCGCCAGAACAGATCGAATTTATTTTGCCAGTTCAGCAAATCCCATTCGGCCAACATCATCTCGCGATAACGAAGCTCGGCTTCCCATTCCTGTCGCCAATCGGCGCGCAATCCGCGAGGCACGATCAAACCGACGAACCGTATCAGCCAAAGCCAGAACCTGAAGCGTGTTGTTAGGTAAATCTTGGCCATTTTTCTCACTCGTGGCGTAGCGCAATCATTGGGTCAATGTTTGTAGCGCGTCGGGCTGGCAAGTAGGCCGCGAAAACTGCGATTGCCAGCAACAGCAGCGCCGCTGAAGCAATCGTCAGTGGGTCGTTCGGCTTCAAGCCAAAAAGCAGGCTCGCGGTTGTTTTCGTCAGCGCCAATGCCGCCAGCAAACCGGTTGCGATGCCGATCAGCACCAGCGTCAAAGCTTCTCGCATGACCATGCGAAGCACGTGGTGGCGTTCAGCGCCGAGCGCCATTCGTATGCCGATTTCATTTGTGCGGCGCGCGACGGCATAAGACAGAATGCCGTATAGCCCCATGCAGGCCAGCAGCAATGCCGTCAAACCGAAAAAGGCCGACAACCGGGCGACCAGTCTTTGTTGAACCAGCGAACGGTCAACGTGGTCGGACAAAGTCGCTACTTCATCAATCGGCAGGTTACGGTTGACCTCTTTAATCGCCTGGCGAATGGCGGGAATCAGCGAATCCGCTGAGCCATTGAAGCGAACTTCAAAGTTGTTCAGGTAGCTGTGGTTTTGTGTGCTGGGGTAATAAGCCATTGGCTTGGGTTCTTCATCCAGTGTGCCGTATTTGGCGTCGCTTACAACGCCGACAATCTCGAATTCGCTTTTGAAATCGGACTTCAGGGAGAAGCGTTTGCCGATAGCAGGCTGATTCGGGAAAAACCGTTGCGCCATCGTTTGGCTGATTATTGCGACTTGTGTGGATTGCGCGGTGTCTTGCGGGTTGAAACTGCGTCCTTGCAAGATCGGCAAGCCAAGCGCGGTGAAAAAATTCAGCCCGACGACATTGTTCGAGATTGAGTTGTCGAAGCTCTGCGCCTGCGCGCCTGATGGGGCATCGGCGCGAGTGAACGCAGGGCCAGACCATCCCCCTTGGTTAAAGAGAAACATCGAAAACGAAGCCGCTCGGACGCCGGGCAATGCCATCACTTTCTCTTCGACAGCGCGAAGCACACCCGAAAGTTGAGTATCTTCCTTGTACCCGGTCGCGCTGGTGTCTATCTGCAAAACCAGCACATTCTGTTTATTGAACCCGGTAGGGACATTTTGCAGATTAACCAATGTGCGCACGAAAAGCCCTGCGCCGACCAGCAGCAAAAGTGAAAGCGCAATCTGCGCGACGACCAGCGTTTTGCCAAACAGGCTGCGCGAGGTGTCAGATGCGACGCCTTTACCGCTGTTCAGCGACGTGTTGCGAACGGCTCGAATCGCAGGAGCCGTGCCGAAGATCAACGCCGATAGCAGCGAGATCGCCAGCGTGAACGCCAGCACGCGTAAATCAGGTGACACACTGATCGTCAGAGGTTCCGAGCCTGTGTTGACCATGCGCACCAACATCCGGCTGCCCCACCAAGCCAGTAAAACTCCGAAAGCACCGCCGCAAGTCGCCAGCAATAAACTTTCAGTCAGCAATTGACGAATCAACCGGACACGCGTGGAACCCAATGCCATTCGGACTGAAAATTCCGGCGCTCGCGCCGCTGCCCGCGCCAGCAGCAAATTGGCGACGTTGGCGCAAGCGATCAGTAAAACAATCGCCACCACAATCAGCAAAATTCGCAATGGCAGGGAAAATTCACGACGGAGTTCCGAAATGCCGCTACCCGCATGGGTCAACTCGATGCGCGCAGTTTGAATATCGCGCAGGTTTTCTTCAGATGGCTGAGCGCCTGCATAATCTTGCAAACTTTGTTTGAAAAGCAGGTTCAGCGCATTTTGGGCTTGTTGCTGAGTAACGTTGTCTTTAAGACGACCAATCAGGAAAAGCGATTGAAAGAGCGGTTTGCTGCGCCCATTCCAGTAATAAGGCGGCAACTGTTCTTCCATTGCCAGAGGAACCCACAAGTCAGGTGGTTGACCGACGGTTGTGCCAAAAAACTCCTTGGCCGCGACGCCGATGATTGTGTAAGTAGTTTTGCTGATGGTAATGGTTTGGCCAATAACCGCCGGGTTGCCGCCAAATCTTTTTGCCCACCAGCGATGATTGAGAACGACAACCGGATGTGCGCCCGAGGTTTGATCGTCGGCTTCGGTAAAAACGCGGCCTGCGGCTGCGGGCACTCCCAGCGTAGCAAAGTAAGTTCCGGAAACCGGTTGCGACACGATCAATTCCGCTTCGGTGGTTGGGCTGTTGGCATTGATCAAACCGTGAATGCCGTTCGGAAAACTTTGAAACGCGGTCACATCGGTAAAGACTTCGTTGTGCTGGCGAACTGTTTGATAGAAAGGATAGGAGAACAGATCGCAACCGTGATCGGGGAAGCTTACGGTCAGCCCTGCGGACTCTCCTTTGCCAAACAGCATTAACTGTCCTGGTTCTTTAACCGGCAACGAACGCAGCAGCACGGCATCAACCAAACTGAAGATAGCAGTGTTGGCTCCAATGCCGAGCGCCAGTGAAAGCACCGCCACGGCTGTGAAGGCTTTGCCTTTGACCAGCATTCGCACGCCGTAGCGTAAATCTTGAATCATTTCGTCCTCCCATCGTTGCGGTTGCAACCAAAGTGCATCTCGAAATGCACCCAGACTGCGCTGCAGCAAGTCCAGTTTGTGTTTCCAGTCGAGCCTGTCCCATTCCGACAATCTGGTTTCACGCCAGCGCAACTCGGCTTCCCACTCCTGCCGCCAATCCGCGCGCAATCGACTCGGCACGATCAGGCCGACGAAACGAATCAGCCAAAGCCAGAATCGAAAGCGGATTGCCTTAATTCCATTAACCATAAGCTCACTCGTGACGCAGAGCGGTTAATGGATCAACCTTCGTCGCCCGTCGCGCCGGCAGATAACAGGCCAGCCATGCCACCAACGTCAGCAACAGGCTGCCGCCAACAAATGTCAGCGGATCAGCGGCGCTGATATCGAAAAGCAGTGGTTTCATCAATCGTGTCAGCGCCCAGGCAGCCACCAGGCCAATGGCTATGCCCAGCAGCGTCAGGCGCATCCCTTGACCCAACGCGATCCGCAGCACGTCGCGTGCAGTTGCGCCAAGGGCCATACGCACGCCAATCTCGTGGGTGCGCGCAGCGACCATATAAGACAGGACACCGTATATCCCAACGCTCGCGAGCAGCAGCGCCAGCAAGGCCAGCAGTCCGAGAAGTGCGAGCGCAAAACGATCCGGCGCAATGGAGCGCCGGATCAATCGCTCCATCGTGTTGATTTGACTGACCGGTTGCGCCGCATCCAACTCAAGTGCTATGCGCCGCACCGCGCCGGTCAGTTGCAATGGGTCGCCAACAGTGCGCACGATGACATTCATTGGCAGATAGGCGTTTTGAGCGTGCGGGATGAAGACTTCGGCCTGTGGCAGGCTTTTCAGGCCGTAATACCGAATGTCGCGTGTGACACCGACGACTTCGTAAGCGTACTTGCCACGGTTGTAATCAAGCATCAGTTGTTTGCCGACCGGCGAATCGTTCGGCCAGGCTTTTTTGGCAAAGCTTTCGCTTACGATAATAACGGCGGGTGTTTCGTCGCTATCTTGTGCGGAGAAATTGCGTCCGGCGAGCAAAGGGATGCCGAGCGTTGAGAAGTATTCCGGAGTTGCCATGCGAACGGAGACTTTGTCTGCTGCCGCGCTCGGTTCCGGTTCACCCGCACGCCAGTAAGGCCGCGCGAAGTCCTGCCCGGTGCTGCTCATTGGCAGAGCAGTCACCGCCGCTGCCGATTCGACACCGGGCAAAGCACGCAGTCGTTCCAGCAATTGTTGGTAGTACGGCGCAGCCTTGCCGCCACCGTAAACCTGACCGTTGAGCGAGATGTGCATCGTCAGCAAATTGCGCGTTTCGAATCCCGGCTCGACTGCGATCAGTCGCGCGAAACTTCGCGTCAACAATCCCGCGCCAACCAGCAACACCAGCGCCACGGCAATCTCCGCGACAACCAGCGCGTGGCGGAAGCGTTGGGACGCGCCACCCACAGCACCCTTTTCGCCGCCTTCTTTTAGGGTAGTCGCCAGCTCTGCTCGCGCGTTTCGCCAAGCCGGGAATAAACCCGTCAGCAAACCGGTCAATGCCGTCAACGCCAACGTGAAGAGCAGCACGCGGCGGTCAATCGCCACTTCGTCCAGGCGGGGAATGCCCGCGGGAGCCAGCGCAAGCAGCGCGGTCAATCCGTAGCTCGCCAACGCCAAACCGGCCGCGCCACCCAACAACGCAAGCAGCATGCTTTCAGTCATCCATTGACGCACCAACCGCAAATGCGTTGCGCCAAGCGCGGCGCGAACAGCGCTCTCGCGTTGGCGTCCGGCCACACGCGTTAACCACAAACTCGCCACGTTGGCGCAGGCGATCAACAAGACCATTGCCACTGCCGCCAGCAATAACAGCAACAACGGGCGCGTTTTGCCGACCTGTTCTTCCAGCATAGGCGTAATCTGCAATTGCCAGCCCTGATTTTCTTTGGGATGTTGTTCGGCAAGTGTGGCGGAAAAGGCCGTCAATTTCACCTGTGCCTGTTCGACGGTCGCGCCGGGCTGCAACCGTCCGACGATTTTTAAGAAACGGTAGTCGCGCGGCGGCCCACCGGCAAAACGCCCCGCATAAGTGCGCGACAAATCCCATGGCATCCACAAATCAACTTCGCGGTCGGGCAGTGCAAACTGTGGTGGCATAATTCCCTGCACGCGCCAATCCGTGCCATTGATCGTGACTGTGCTGCCAACGGTGTTGGGCGAAGCGCCGAAGCGTCTGCGCCACAACGCGTCACTGATGACGATGGTGCGGTCGCCTGCGGCATATTGCGTCGCCAGCGTCATCGCTGCGCCTTGTGTTTCCGATGATGAAAAGACGCGCCCGCTCGCGGCTTGCGCGCGCAAAGTTGTAAAGAAGTCGGGCGTGACCATTGCGCATTGAGCCTGCTCGGCATCCTGTTCGCCGGTCAAAGTCCGCGCCGTCACAAACCACGCGGCGCTGGCTTCAAACAGTCCTGGCACACCGCGCAGATCGTTGTAATTGCCGGGCGAAGGGCTTTCGTGTTGCCGATTTAACCCAGCGTTGTTGTCCCAGACCATTACCAGCCGGTCGGCTTGTTCGTACGGCAACGGGTTGAGCAGCACGCTGTTGACGACGCTGAAAATAGCCGTGTTTGCGCCAATCCCCAGCGCCAGTGAAAACACGGCGATCAGTGTGAACCCTTTATGTTTGAGCAGCATTCTGACGCCGTACCGTAAATCCTGAATCACTTCGTCCTCCAGTCGTTTAGGTTGCAGCAACAGGGCATCCCAAAATGCGCCAAGCGAGCGCCAGCACAGATCAAGTTTGAATTGCCAATTCAGTTTGTCCCATTCAGCCAACATTGCTTCCCGATAGCGCAATTCCGCTTCCCACTCCTGCCGCCAGTCCGCACGCAGCCGCTGTGGCACGATCAAGCCTATAAAGCGAATCAGCCACAAGTGAAATTTGGGAAAGTGGAAGTGCATTGCTAACACCTCACGCGCGAGAAGTTTTTGGTTTATCGGTTTTGGGTTCTTGCGCCTGTTCCAGCAAGCGATACCGGCTGCGAGCTTCAGCCAGAGCGTCGCGGCCTTCGCGGGTTAGCTCGTAATACTTTCTTGGCGGACGGGCTTCTTCCTGCGCTATGGCGTGCTTTTCCCACTTTGAAAAGACATAGCCGTTGTCTTCCAACCGCCGCAAAGCCGGGTAAACCGTGCCGCTTGGCAAACCCGTCACGTCCATGATGTCGAATCCGTACTTATATCCATTGTCCAGCGCCTGCAAGATGACAGCCGCCGCAAACGAGAGAAAACTTTTACCCATAAGGTGAACTCCGAATTGTTTGAATTGCTATTTCGTTTGCTGCTTATATCGTTTGCTACATAGCCATGTCAACAAGAGGTATGAAAATTTTGTGAAGGCGAGAGGCGGGTTTTGAGTGCGGGTAGAATCAACAAAGGCCAGACCTGCGCGGCCTGACCTTTGTTGTGATAAGTGTTCTGAACTCGCAGAGCGATTATTTGGCGTCCTGTTTTTCCAGGATGACGGTATCAGTTGAGCTATTTCCGTCGGGTGAAGTTTGTTTGACCACCATCGTCATGGTTTTACCGTCAGCCGAAACGGAAACTTTGCGGTTAAAGCTGCCACCTTCGATTTTCCATTCAATTGACAGGGTGTCGCCTTCCCATTTAACGATGGATTGGCCGGTTGTGCCCATCAATTCCTGACTCGCTTCTTTGCCGTCGGTGGTGTATTTCAAATCCATGGTGCGGTCGCCGCCGCCAGTTACCAGCATCATTGATTCATTGAGAGCTGTGTCTTTGTGATCGAATTTGATGACGATTTCTGATGGGCCACCTTGTTCAAATTTGCTCTTTTCGGCATTCATTTTCCAAGTGCCGGTTAGATTTGGTTGTTTGGTTTGAGCCGAGGCAAAAGCTGTAAGGAGGCAAAGCGCCAAAGCAGTAAAAATTGTCTTGCTGATTGTTGATTTCATTAGAGTTACTCCTGGTTTAAGGTTTTTCGGTTGCATTGTGCTGGTGACATAACGTCGCCAGTCGATAATTTGTTAGCACTTTTTTTAGCCGGGCAGAAGGTTTTTCATCGTCCGACAAACATCAGTTTGTCGCAGGTTTTCTTAGAAAGAGCGAGTGGCCAAAACTTCGACAAACTGAAGTTTGTCGGACATTAGATTTCAGGCAGCCCGGCAGAGGCTTCTTCGGCCAGAGATTCGTCCTGGTGTTCCTGATGGGCCAGATCGTGAGCGTCGCCGTGTGGGATTAAAAGACTGATGATCGTCGCCAGGATCACCGCGCCCAGCACAAAGATGAAGCCTAAACGCAAAGAATTGGCCAACGCGATTCTCAAAAACTCAGCCCCGCCAGACGACAACGAAGCGCGAGTTTCCGGACGAATGATCGAGGCTACCTGATGGCTTTCGGCAAAGTGCGCCAGTTCGCCGGTTGCTTTGGACAGCGAATTTTTCAAGCTCCAGTTCATCAACGCGCCCATAACCCCAGCGCCGAAAGCGGCTCCGATGTTGCGCGCAAACTGAACGGCGGCTGTCGTCACACCGATTTGAGTGCGTGACACGCTGTGCTGCGCTCCTATCATTAGGGTCGAAACGGTCAACCCGCCGCCCATTCCCATAAAAATCACTGCCAGAGACAACCCGCTGCGGGTTGTCTCGACTGAAACTCTTGCCAGCAAGACTGCTCCGATCAGCGAAATTATCATTCCAGTCAGCACAGGCAGCCGATAACCGAATCTCAACACAAGGCGGCCTCCAATCGCAGCAGTTACCACCCACGGCAGAATAAAAGGCGTCAAAATTTTTCCGGCTTCAGCCGCGTTGGTTCCGATGACGGCCTGAACGAAAAGCGGCAGAAAAGACATTGTGCCAATCAGCGCCATCATGACGAAGATTCCATGCAGGATGCTGATTAACACAAACCGATTGCTGAACAGTTCCAGTGGCAACAACGGTTCAGGGTGTTTTTGCTCGATGCGAATAAAGGAGTAAATGGAAAGCGCGGCGATTGCTGTCAAAGCCAGGCTGACCCAGATAGGAAACTCAGCGCCGCGTTCGACGATTACCAGCAGCAGAATCAGCGCCAGGGACAAAGTCACAGTCCCGCTATAATCAAAGGTGATATTTTTGCGCCGCTCGAATTTTTCGCTGTAAGCCCAATTGATCATTCCCAACGACAACAAGCCGAAAGGCAGAACCACGTAAAAGCATGAGCGCCATTTCCAGTAAGTGTATTCAGTCAGGTAACCGCCGATGGTCGGCCCTATCAAACTGGCGATGCCCCACATGCTGCTGAACAGCGGGATCATCTTCATACGCTGTTCCATTGTCAGAAGGTCAGAAACAATCGTCATGCCGATTGGAAACAACGCCGCCGCTCCCAGCCCTTGAATGATACGAAAGCCAATCAGTTGAGGCATTGATTGCGCCGCGCCCGACAGGGCAGAGCCAAGCATAAACAGCGCCAGTCCGCCGAACATCGCCGGGCGTCGCCCAATCAGATCGGCCATCTTTCCCCAGATAGGGGTCATTACTGTCGAAGCCAGAATGTAAGCGGCAAAAACCCAGCTATAAATTTCGATGCCGCCCAAACTGGCAATTACAGTGGGCATGGCTGTGCCGACGACTGTGCTTTCCAGTGAAGCGGCCAGCAGCGTCATCGCCACGCCGACCAGCACGACTTTGGTTTTCAGGGTATAGGTTTCGGGTTGTGAAATTTCGGATTGTGTAGAACTCATTATTCAGGTGTTTATGTTTTACTCAAAAACTTGCGGATGGCAGTTTGGCAATCAGGCGTCAACCGCGCGATTACGTTCACGTCAACTCCGGCGCGAATTGCTTGCTCGAAGCTCATTGAGTCAATTTGATAGAGCAGGTATTTCGTCAGCATCAGCGCCGATGGACTCAATGCCGCAACTTCAGCGGCGAATTTTTCAACTTCAGTTTCAAAGTCAGCATCGTCGGCGACTCGATTGATAAAGCCAATGCTGGCTGCTTCGTCAGCCGAAAACATTTTGGCCGTAGCCAGAATTTCAAAGGCTCGTTTCTCTCCCAGGTTGCGCCGGGCGATGGACATGACAATGGCGGGCACAAAGCCGATCTTGGTTTCGGTGTAACAAAACTGAGCCGACCGGGCGGCAATCACCATGTCGCAAGCCGAAGCCAGTCCGGCTCCACCAGCCAACGCGCGCCCATGCACGGCGGCAATAACCGGCTTTTTCAGTTTTCGCATTGTGATGAAAAGATCGGCCATTTCATTTGCGCCTTCTATGTTTTCGATGATCGAAGCCTGAGCCGATTTTTCCAACTGCGACAGATCGGCTCCGGCACAAAAATCCTTGCCAGCGCCGCGCAGCAATATAACCCGGACTTGTTCGTCGTCTTCGGCCTCGGCAATTGCCTGGCGAAGATCCGCGATCAATTGATCGTTCAAAGCATTTCGCTTGTCAGGGCGATTCAGGGTAATTACCGCCGCGCCATTTCTGATTCCATAGATGATTTCTTTGAACTCAGTCATGTGGATTCCTCAATTCAATAAAAGACTTTTAGTTTGATGAAGGCGGGTATTGTTGCTTTGGCATATGAGTTTGTCCAATTGGCAAGATGGCGTCGGTCGTACTTTGACCGGATTTGACGGCTCCCAAGAACGTTAGCTTTGGGGGAGGTCGAGCTTTTGAAATGCCATCAAATCCGACTTTTTCTTTGGCTCTGGAACTGTCTTTTTCTGGCCTCACCAAAAGATTGACGATTGGTTTGACCACGTGCTATAACGCGCCGCGTCAGCGTTGCTGAGCGTCCGAACGCCTTTTTCAAATCGTAATCAACGAAACACAGATAAGAGCTTTTCACCATCCTTTGCTGGGTAAGCGCCGGACTTTGGCAGAATCCTGCTGACATTCGTATCCCGAAGTTTTCAGCAATAACGACCATCGAGCAGTTTTCAATTGAGCTTCGAAGACTGGCCTGTCCTGTATTCCAGATACCGGTTCGTCCCTCTTTGCAGTTTCAGCAGAAGACTAATTCCTAAAATTTACCCAGGATTTACAAGGAAGGTTTCAATATGAAGAGAACATCGTTGAGCTTATTGGCAGCATTGATTGTCACACTTTTACTGTCACTGCCTGTTCATGCGCAATCAGACAGAGGAACGGTGACCGGACGTGTGACAGACAACACTGGCGCAGCCGTGGCAGGCGCAAAAGTTACTGTAACCAACGCTTCCACCGGAGGGAATTCGACCGCGACGACGAATTTGGAAGGGTTGTACACCATTCCGGCTTTGCAGGTTGGAACTTACAAGGTCAATGTTGAAAAGACCGGTTTCAAAAGAGCTGAAGTTTCCGGTTTGGCCGTATCGGTTGGCAGCACCGTCGGGGCTGACGTCACGCTTGAAGTCGGGCAGGTTTCAGAAACCGTGCAAATCACATCCGATTCTGCCCAACTGCAATCCGAAAATTCAAAGATAAGCTCACAGGTTTCCGGCAAACAGATTGACCAATTGCCTTTGGTCGTCAGCGGAACGATGCGCAGTCCATTCGATTTGTCTTTGCTGACGCCTGAAGCAAAGCCTTTAGGTTTGGGCGGCGACGCAGGAACTGGCGGCCCCGGTTACACATCGAACTTTTCTCTGGGCGGCGGCCAGGGAGGAACCTGGGGAATCACGCTTGATGGAGCTTCTTCGGGCACCTCGCGTTTCGGGTCAACCGAATGGGCCAGTTTGAATACGCCTTCGATTGACGCGATCACCGAATTTTCGGTGGATACCAATGGATTCAAGGCCGAGTTCGGACGCGCTCAGGGCGGCTCGATTTCTTTTGTCTCGAAATCCGGGACTAACGAATATCACGGGAATGTCTACGAATTTTTGCGAAACAACTATTTCGACGCTCGCAACTATTTTGATGGCGCGAAAACCAGCGTGTTGAAACAGCATGATTTTGGAGTCAGCTTTGGTGGGCCGGTTTGGATACCCAAAGTTTACAACGGCAAAAATAAAACTTTCTTTTTCGGGTCAGCCGAATGGTTTCGTAACCGTGCGGGAGCTGGCAGCTTCCAGACCTCTGTGCCGACGCCGGAAATGTACAATGGGGATTTCAGCAAATGGGTTGATCCGGCTGGCAACCTGCTGAAGATTTACGACCCGGCAACGACAAGAGCCAACCCTGCGTACAATTCGTCTCTGCCGGTCAGCGAATCCAATCCGCGTTTCATACGCGATCCGTTCCCGAACAATATCATTCCGGCAAACCGTATTAGCCCGCTGACAAAGACTTATTTGAACTATGTCGGGCAATCCGTTGCGCCTAATGCGGCAGGCGCCCCTGGAACTTTTGCTTATGTGAATAACAATTTCCGAAGCTTCGCCGGCAGCTCGCTTTTCCCGTGGACGAAATGGAGCGTCAAGATTGACCACAACTTCAACGATCGTCACAAGATCAGCGGTCTTTACAATTACGGTTTAAGCGAAGTGTTGCCCGGCGTTGATGGCTTCCCGCGTTTGGCGGCGACGGTCAGCGATTTCCGTTACACAACTCAGGACAGCCACGTTTACCGTGTCAATTACACGGCCACCATTCGCCCAACTTTGATCAATTACCTGTACGGCGGAGTCAATTGGTGGAAACAATTCAACTACACGCCAAACGTTGGCGGTGGATGGAAAGCCAAGGGCATTTGTATGCCGGGAGTCTTTGATTGCGACGAAAACCTGTTGGCGATCAACTTCCAGAGCGATGGATATTATCCCTGGGGCGGTTCGGCGGGTGATGGTTCAGAAAACCCTGTATTCACATTTGGCGACGACCTGACCTGGATTAAAGGCCGTCACACAATCAAGGGAGGGTACCTTTACGAACGGCTGCATTACAACGGCTTTGGACGCCAGACGTTGTCGGGCGAAGCCCGTTTCAATCGCCGCAGCACCAGCATTCCAGAAAGCAACACTTCGACTTTGGGTGGCGGCAACAGCTTTGCGTCTTTCCTGCTTGGCGAAGTTTACAGCGCACAAACTGAAAACCGCCGTATCGTTCGCCAGTACTGGCGTGGCCATGCGGCCTATGTCCAGGATGACTGGAAAGTTAATTCCAAGCTGACCTTGAACTTCGGTTTGCGTTACGACGTGACAATGCCGCCGCTGGAACGCGACGACAAATGGAGCAATTTCGATCCATTCACCGCCAACCCGGCAGCCAATGGCAAATTGGGTGCTCTGGTTTTTGCTGGCACGGGTGATGGACGCACTGGCAAACGAACCCTGGCCGAAGGTTGGTACAACGGTTGGGGGCCGCGTTTTAGCCTGGCTTACAGCCCCGATACCAAGACTGTTTTACGTGCAGGTGTAGGCCGAACCTTTGGATTGGTTCGCACAACATCAGGCAGCACACACTTTGCGGGCGCAATTCAAATTTACAGTGTCACCACGCCCGACGGAATCAATCGCCTGTTCAAACTTGATGATGGCTTTATCGTCAACGGAGTGAACACCGTTCCACAACCACCAAGCACTAATCCCGGCTTCAATGCCAACTCCAACGCTGAAGTTGATTGGTGGCAGTACGGCGAAGTTTCACGCATGCCGGAAGATTGGAACTGGACTTTGTCACTGCAACGTGAATTGCCGGGCAAATTCCTGTTTGAAGCTTCGTACAACGCCACGATCGGAGTCCATCTGATGGCCGGTCTGGTTAACTTCAATCAGATTGATTCCAAATATGTCACCGATCCGAAAATTCAACCTTTGCTGAGCAGTGCGATCACTTCAGCGGCAGTGGTTGCGGCAGGTTTCTCCAAGCCTTATGCGGCGTTCTCTAACACCAATACTTTGGGACAAGCGCTGAAACCGTTTCCGCAGTACAGCAACATCAACACCTGGAGCGGCAACGGCGACCGCAGCGGCCATTCCACCTATCACGCGATGGTGCTGAAACTGGAACGGCGAGTCAGCGAAGGGCTTTATCTGCAAGGTTCCTATGTCTGGTCGAAGCTGCTTACCGACACCGATGTGGTTGATTCCGGCGGACGCGCTATGGATCAGTACAACCGCCGCTGGGAAAAATCCGTCGGCGGATTTGATCTGCCGCACAACGTCAAGCTTAGCTACATTTACAACGTGCCAATCGGCAAAGGAAAGAAATTTGATTTCGGCGCAGTTGGCAACAACGTGATCGGTGGTTGGCGTTTTTCGGCCATACACGTTTACACCAGCGGCCAGCCGATTCAATTGACTGGCGGCGGCATCGGTCTGGGCGGACGCAGTGCAGCTCTGGTCAAAACCCTGGATGGTTGGAATGCTGAGATTCCAGATAATCCAAACATTCGCGCAGCCAGCGGTTACACCAGCTTCTTTGCGCCGGTTTGCACCATTGCCGCTTTCTGTAATGCAGCCGGAACAGCTGTCGTTTCGCAGCCGCAAATTTTCGGAACTGCGCCGCGCTTCAACAGTCATTCGCGCCGTCAGGCGAATCTGAACGAGAACGTTTCCTTGTCGAAGAGCTTCCAGTTTACAGAGCGTTTCAAACTGGATTTCCGTTGGGAAGTTTTCAACGTTTTCAACCGTGTAGTTTTCAACGCGCCCGATAGCAGCATTACCAGCTCGACCTTTGGGCGTATTACCAGTCAATTCAACAATCCGCGCCAAATGCAATTTGGCTTGAAGTTGTATTTCTAAACACCGGAAAACCGGTTTTGACTTAAGCGGCTAGGCACACTTTTTTGTGCCCAGCCGCTTATGGTTTCTTTCACTGCATTTCAGTGAAACTCATTTAGAGTTCAAGCCTCAGTTTGATGATGGTCAAAAGCCGTATTCATCGAGCTGATTTTTGAGCTTCAGATTTTACAGGAGGAACTATGCACCGGACTATCCGCACATTGATGTACCTGCCGCTTGTACTATCGCTTTTGCTGGTTTGCAGCATAGGCGGTTTGGCTCAAACCCATGGAGAAATTACCGGAGTCGTGAATGATTCCAGCGGGGCGCTGGTTTCAGGCGCGACTGTTACCGTAACGAACCAGGCAACCAACGCCACTCGCAGGGCGACCACAAACGGCGAAGGGGTTTATGCATTCCCTTCCTTGTTGCCAGGCGTTTATTCCTTAAAGGTTGAACAGCAGGGGTTCAAATCTTCTGTTCGCAACGACATCACACTTGAAGTCCAACAGACGGCTCGCATTGACGTCACTCTGGAAGTCGGATCGGTCGGTGAAACCGTGACGATCACTGGCGGGTTGGCTTTGCTGTCTCAGGAAAGCACCACGGTTGGAACCGTTATTGAAAACAAGCGAATTGTTGATTTGCCGCTTAACGGGCGCAATTTCCTGCAACTTGTAGCCACTGCGCCGAACGTCAGTTTCGGTTTTCAAAACGCCGGGCAGGCAGGTTCGCGGCAAGGCGGTACGCGGTCACAACAGAACATCTCAGTTGCCGGACAGCGCAGCTACTTCAACCGCTTCACGATTGACGGCGTGGAAAACACAGATGTGAATTTCAACTCGCCGATCATCCTGCCTTCGATTGACGCTTTGCAGGAATTCAAAGTTCAAACCGGCATTTTCCCGGCTGAGTTCGGACGCGCTTCGACGCAGATCAACGTTTCCACGAAATCGGGGTCGAAGGAATATCACGGCGCGGCATTTGAGTTTTTGCGTAACGATGTTTTCGACGCTCGCCAGTATGATTTCACGGGCAAGCGCGCACCCAATGCGGCGAAAGAACCTTTTAAGTGGAATCAATACGGCTTCGTGTTGGGCGGCCCTGTATGGATTCCGAAGGTCTACAAGAACAAAGAGCGCATCTTTTTCATGACCAACTTTGAAGGTTACCGCGACCGCAAGACGGCTCGCGGGCGTTATCAATTGCCGTTGGCTTCGTGGTACACGGGCGATTTTTCGTCTTTGTCCAACCCGATTTACGATCCGCTGACGCGCACTCAATTCGCTGGCAACAAGATTCCCACCAATCGCATTTCGCCAACTTCGGCAAAGCTGTTGGAGTTTTATCCGGTTCCCACACTGGCGCCGAATGCGCTGGGCATCAACCACGAACAGACCAACAAACGTTTCATAGACAAAGACCAGTTTATTGGACGCGGCGATTTTATCGAGAGCACAAGTTCAAGCTGGTCAGGGCGCTATAGCTGGGGCGACGAGGTCCAACTTGATCCGGGCTTGAAATTGAACGGCACGAAGTTGCTGACTCAGGTCAAACAGGTCATGGTTTCCAACACGCGCACCATCGGCGGCAACAAGGTCAACGAAGCGCGCTTTGGCTATAACCGGTTTTTCAACAGCCTGGGACGCGAGCTTGCCGGTTCGCGCGATGTTGTCAAAGAACTGGCGATTCCAGGAGTTGCTTCCGGGCCTCCGGTTTCGTGGGGAATTCCCAGCATCAGCATCTCCGGTTTCAGCGGATTCGGCGACGATTCCGAAGGGCCTTACGTCAACACCAACCAAACCTGGCAATTTGTTGATAATTTCAGTTTGACCAAAGGCAGCCACAGTTTCCGTTTTGGCGGTGAAGTACGTTGGGACAATTACAACCAGATCGGCAACCAGTTTGCGCGCGGCGCGTTTTTGTTTGAACCGAATGCGACCGGATTGCCAACGTCAGCGGGGACGTTGACTGCGAATACGGGCAATGCCTTTGCCGATTTTTTGCTCGGTTATTGCAAACGCTGTGAAGTCGCTGTGGCGCTGGCTTCGGCGGATTTTCATTCGCGCAGCCAGTATTATTACATTGACGATAGCTGGAAGGTGACACCGAAGCTGACCGTCAACATCGGCTTGCGTTATGAATATACGCCGCCCTGGTTGGACAAGTCGGGCAAGCTGGTGAACATTGACGCGAAGTTTTTGGATAACACGCCGAATATCGCGGATACCTCTCGCCATCCGACCTTCGTTCGCATTGGCAGCGGCGATTTTTATGAAGGCACGGCGTTGCGTTTCAACCCGCTTATTAAGGTTGCACGTGACGGACGTTTGGGCGAACGATTGGTGCGTGACGACCGCAACGATTGGGCACCGCGTCTGGGCTTTGCTTATTCGCCTTCCACGAAATGGACTGTTCGTGGCGGAGCGGGGGCGTTCTATTCGCAGGACACCGGCAATCCGCGTTTCGATATGGCTCGCAATTTGTCAGGCCGTCGCCGCGAAGAATCCACCCCAACCAAAATTGATCTGACGTGGGCAACCCCGTTTGGCGCAAACGCGGGCAGCAACGTGCAAATCAATAATCCATACGTGCTGGGCAACAACCCCACGCGCCGCACGCCTTATGTTTTGCAAGGTATGCTCAATGTTCAGCGCGATTTGGGACACAACCTGCTGCTTGAAATCGGCTATCTGGGTTCGGTCGGCCGCAAGCTGGAATCGTTGCGCGCTTTCAACGAAAGCATTCCGGGTACGACAGGCACAGTGCTTTCGCGCGCGCCTTATCCTGAATTTGGGCGCATTCAGTTGGTGGATGGCAGCGGTAAATCGCATTACAACGGCTTAAGCGCCAAGCTGGAAAAACGTCTGTCAGGCGGCTTGAGCTTCGTGTCGGGTTACACCTGGTCGAAGTCCATTGATAACGCCAGCGCGATTCGCAATCACAACGGCGACACGCTGTTCCCGCAAAACAGCTACAACCTGGCGGCGGAAAAAGCTTTGTCCAGCTTCCACACCAGTCATCGCGCGGTCAATTCAGTGCTTTACCAACTGCCATTCGGCAGGGGCAAACGCTGGATGGATCGAGGCGGCATTTCCAATGTCGTATTGGGTGGATGGGAATTCGGTTCACTCTTCAACATTCAAACCGGCTTCCCGTTGACGATTGTCAGCGGTATTGACCGTTCAAACATCGGTGCGGGCTTTGACCGTCCCGACACCGTCGCCGGTCAAGTTGCAAACCTGGATCGCGGAGCGCGCAATGCGGATCGCTGGTTTAACACCAGCGCGTTTGTGTTGAATCAGCCGGGCGCGTTTGGTTCCACCGGACGCAACACCGTCATCAGTCCGGGCATCATTCAATGGGATGCGTCATTGCTGAAGATGATTCACTTCACCGAAGGCAAGGCGTTGCAATTCCGTTTCGAAGCCTTCAACGCAGCGAACCACAACAATCTGGGCAACCCCGATACGTCGCGTAACAGCGCTAATTTCGGGCGCATCACCGGTACGCGAGGAAACATGCGTGAGCTTCAGTTTGGGTTAAAGCTGATATTCTAAGCAGCTCATTGGTTTGATTGTCAGGAGGCGGCAGGCAGCAAGTGAAATTGTTGTCCGCTGTCTCCTGTTTTTGCTTGAGGCTGAATTTTGGGAGCAACATTATGATTCGTTTTCAGAAATCATTGGCGGCTGGCTTACTGGTTGCCATATCAATCATCGCTATTTCGATGCTTTCTTTTCACGCCAGGTCGCAAGTTCAAGTCCCGCCGGAATTGCGAAAACAACACGACACCTGGAATCCATTGGTGGATGTGATGAAAGACAAACGTCCTCGCGTCACCGATGAGCAGTTGGAGCGGCTGAAAGCTCTTTCCATCGAAAACGTCTGGGGAGCCATTCAGGGCAAAGGTTACAAATCCTGTTTCGTCACTCATCTGAAACAGACTCAACCAGGTGTGAAGCTGGCTGGCCGAGCCTTGACGATGCGCTATTTGCCTCAACGCCCTGACCTTGATGAAGGCGTTCGTCAGTTGGCCAAAGAAGGGAACTGGGATCCATCCTTCAACGTTCGCGCCGGCGAAGACGCCAACGCCGGTGACGTAGTCGTTGTTGAACTCGGCGGAATGATTGACCGAGCCACTTTCATGGGAACGATGACCGGCCTGGGCATGAAAGTGAAAGGCGTCAGAGGCGTAATCGTTGACGGCGGCATCCGCGATTTGAACGAGTTTTTGGGATGGAAGGACTTTCCGGTTTATTACGCTGGCGCTCATGCTTCGGCAATGGCGGATCAAATCGGAGTCGAATGGAACATTCCAATTCGCATTGGTCAGGTCACGGTCATGCCCGGTGATGTGGTGATCGGCGACGAAGAGGGCTTGTTGTTCTTTCCGCCTCAACTGGCCGACGAAGCGATCAAGGCCGCGGAAAATCAAACCTACAACGAACAGTTCAAAGAAGAAATGCTCAAGAGCCGCAAGTATCGAACGCGCGACATTTATCCGCGTCTGAGTCCTGAAATGGAAAAAGTATTCGAGGAATGGAAAAAGACGCATCCGCGCAAACCCTGACCAGGCAAAACCAACAAAAACTAAAAGCGGCGTTCGGTGGCAGGCTTAAGGAAGCACTGTTGCCGAACGCCGCTTTTTGGTTAATGGCAAATCTGGTTGTTACTTCTCAGGCTAAGCCTTAAAAGTTGACGCCCAGAATGAAATGGATGATGCGCGGTGAACCTCTTTGGCCTGTGATGCGACCAAAGCTGGCGCTGTCAAAAGTCGGACTGCCAAACGAGAAATTGGCGTGGTTAAAGGCGTTGTAGAAAGTCGCCTTGAATTCCACGTCAGCTTTCTCAAGCACTTTTGTCCGCTTGCTGACGCTGAAATCAGCCTGCCAGAATGACGGCCCATTGATTGAGTTGATGGGAAAATTGCCGAACTGTCCAGGAGCGGGAGCATCCAGCAAACCTGATTTCAGAGTCGAGCCGGTAAATTGCCCATTGGCGTTGGTGGTGATGTCCAGCATATTGGGGTTGAAAAAATAAACCCCCGAAGAAGTCTTGAAGACGCCGGCGCCATTGAGGAACTGATCCAGGTTGGCTCCAACAAACTGCGCCGGGTTGTTGCCGGCGTTAAAGCTGTTGTAAGTCGAACGACCTGAAAAGATGCCAATCGGCGGCCCGGTCTGCCAGGCGAAGATTCCACCCATAGACCAACCTTCGACGACTTTGCTAACAACAGGGACGCCGCTCAGCCAGTGACGCCCGGTGCCAAAGGGCAGTTCATAAATGAAGTTGCCGACAAAACGATGAGTCTGATTGGAATCCGATATATGCCTGTCCAAAGCGATGTTGCGGATGGTGCGATAGGAATCCAGTGTGCTCTGGCTGCCTTCGCTGTCGGTCAGCGATTTGCTGAAAGTGTAGTTGGCTTGGAACATCAAACCTTTGGACATACGGCGTCTGATTTCCGCCTGCAACGAGTTGTAATTCGAGAATGAAGCATTGGTCAGGACTCTCGAAAATGCTGCGTTGGGGTTGGCGATGAAAAAGTTTGGAGCCGGTTGTCCATTGAAGGTCAACTTGGCGCGGTTATTCGCGTAAGTTGGTGTGAAAGCCAGCGAAGAGGCCATCGCTCCCACATTGTTATTTTGCAGACTGGCGATAAAGCTCGTGCTGGCAAAGCCCACCGAATTGGCCAGTCCGCTGAACAGTGTGCTCAAAATCGGCAACGGCGATGTTCCTGCCGCGCCGGGCGCAAAACTTGATCCGCCGTTGATGGCCAGGTTTTTCTGCGCGTTGAGGAATTCCTGTAAGAATCCGTTTTCGAATATGTTTACTTCATTGTAATCAACTGCGCGGAAGACCTTGATCGCGTGATTGCCAACATATCGAACTTCGATTGCCGTATTCGGAGCAATCTCTCGCTCAATTCCGAACGACCACTGTTGGACGTAAGGCATGCGCAGATTCGGGTCAAAAGCCCACAAGCCGTTACCGGCATTGATCGCAAAATTCTCGGCATCTGTAATGGGAATTTTGAAAGTAGGGGTTGTCAGGGCAACGCCACTGGCTGTCAGAACACCTGTCGGCACATTCTGGGCGGCGGTCTGAATCAGCCCTGGATTGGTTGTTCCGGTACCCAGAGCATTGCTGACCGTGGTGAACCCATCCTGCAGGTAGCTGATGGAATAACCGGCGCGGATTGAACTCTTGCCTTCTGATCCGAAAATCCAGCGCATTGGCCCGCTGTCAAAATTCGGCGAAAAAGCGATGCCGATATACGGCGCGAAGTTGTTCCAGTCGTTGTTGTATAGCTTCTTGCCAGTCTTGCCGTTGACGAAATCCAGCGAGGTTGATGCCTGCCCTTTCAACGATCCGGGAGCGAACAGATTGTTCTGACCCGAAATGCCGAACAGTCCGGCCAAACCGCCGACCGGCTGAATGGCAACACCTTTGGCTTCATACGGCACGCCCTGAAACTCCCAGCGCGCTCCCAGATTCAACGTGAAATTGCGCCGCACGCGCCATTGATCCTGACCATAAACGCTGATCCAGCGTTGTTTGAAGATGCGTTCACGCGTTGCACCTGGAACAAATCCAGAAGTTGGACTGGAGATGTTGAAGGTTTGCGTGGACGATGCCAGTAAACCAACCAGATCGCGGTAAACCGTGCGGGCGCGGTTGGCGATGGCGGTTCCGGCTGACCCGGCTGGCAAGTTGGGGAACTCGTTATTGAGTATGCCGTCGGGGTTGGCCGCGTTCGTGCCAAGATTGATGACCTGATTTGTACCAGCATCATTGAATGTATAAGCAGTGATTGATTGAACGTCTCCTCCAAACCGGAATGTATGGCTTCCTTTAACGACTGACAGGTTGTCAATGTACTGGTAAACCATCGTATTGCGACCTTGCGACAGGAAGTTGCGCTCGTAATCGTCAACTGAGGCGAAGTTGATGAAGTAGTTGGTAGGCCGCGAATCTCGCAGGAAGCCAACCGGCGCGCGCTGATGCCCGGCACGAACTTCGTTAGTGACATGCGAACCAAAAGTTGAGTGAATGGCAGCAGTGGTCAAGATTCGTTTCGACGCCTGAAACGAATCAACTCCGCCAGGGAACGGCGCTTCCAGACCGTTGAAAGTGTCAGGTTTAAGCAGGAACTGGGCGTGGTTGTAAACGAACTCCAGTTTGTGCGAACCGATGCGTGAATTTTCAAGCAGTTGCTGATCAAAGCGTCCAACGTATTTGTCGTTCGGGCTGGAACCGCTGACGTTGTAACGGTAACCGGCGGTGTTGAAGCTGTCACCTACCAGAGTATTGTTCGGCAACGGCATGGCGTTGAGTTGTGCCCCTGTCACCGCATTTAGAGCGGAGAAATTACCAATTTGCAGCAAGTTGACAGACTGCACCTGGCCATTGGCTCCGGTGTACTGGAAGATGCCTTTGCGTGCCTGTTCGGTGAGCACGGTTCGATTGCGAGTGGCCGAAAAGGGGGATCGGAAGCCCTCATACGAAAAGAACCACAGGCTTTTGCCGTTTCGACCATCGTAAGCCGCCGGCCCAAAGACCTTTCCCGGTAACCAGATTGGCCCGCCGATGTTGCCTCCGAAAAAGTTCTCGCGCAGAACGGTTTTGGGCGTTCCCGCCAGATTGTTGAAAAAGGTGTTGGCATTGAGCGCATCGTTGCGATGTTGCCAGAAAACGCCTCCATGAAATTCGTTGGAGCCGGATTTTGTAACCATCGTCACCTGCGCCACGCCGCGTCCGGAGTCAGAGCCGATAGTTCCGACTGAAACGCTGAATTCGCTGGTTGAGTTCAGCGAAGGAGAACTGATGGCGAAGAAGGAACTGGTCTTGACGAAATTGTCCATGGCGTTGATGCCGTCTTGCGTGACGTTCGTTCCTGAACCGCGCAATCCGCCAACTGAAGCGTTGCGAGTGTCATCGCCTGTGACAGCAATACCGGCCTGTAATCGCGCCAGGTCCAGTGGGTTGCGTGTCGGCAATGGAAGGTCTCTGACCTGGCGCGTGTTGATGACATTGGTCAACGTAGCGCTGGTGGTGTTGACGACTTCCTGCGATTCGCCTGTGATAACGACCGCTTCGCTGACTGCGCCGACTTCCAGCGCAACGTTCAATTTTGCCGGAGTTGCTACCTCGATCATTACTCCTTGAACCTCGGATCGTTTGAATCCTGAAGCTTCAATGGTGACTGTAAATTGACCGAGAGGGAGTGACGCAAAAGTAAATGCGCCCTGCGAATTGGTCGTGCTGCGGAACTCTTCGTTTGTTGCCAAATGTTTGGCGATAACGGTGGCTCCTGAGACAGCCGCGCCTGCCGAATCATTGATCAATCCGCTCATACTGCTGCGTGTGGATTGACCGAAAGTTGTTACCAGCGACAAAGAAATCATCGCTGCCAAGACGCAAATCTGCGCTGATAATCTGAGCATTGATATTTTCATGGTGATGTTCTCCTGAGAAAATACAGGCAACCTGTTTGTTACAAGCCGCTCTGGTCTTTGTTACGCTTATTGTTTGACTCTTTTGTGAGAGAAGTTGCTACGCTGGTGTATGGACTCTTGGAGTTTTTTTTCTATCTTGCTGAGAAAAAATTGGATGCCCTCCCCGTAAGGACAGGGCATCCGTAAAATGGGGTTACCCGAATGAAAAACACTTGCTAAACCAAGAGGAAAATCAAATTAGAAGCTCAACCGCAGGCCAAGACGGAATAGACGCTCGTCAATCCCTTCACGACCATACTGGCGAGTTCCTGTAATCTCCATAAAGCCGTTCAACCTCATATTGCCGTTGGCGTCCAGGAGGATGTTGCCTGCGGAATCCCGCGAAGGTGATGAAGCATTCCCGCCAGGCACGCCCAGGTGAGGAGTGTTGGTAATGTTGAATCCCTCGACCCTGAACTGAAGCTTGAACTTTTCAGTTAACCTGAATTCGCGGAATATGCCCATATCCAGATTGACTGTTCCGGGGCTACGCAAGAAGTTGAAAGCTGAAGTTCCAAACCGCGCTTGTGTGACCGGGGCGAACGCAGTTGGGTCATAGTACGGAGTGCCGCGCCCGAAACCGCCCAGTTTCTCGACATTAGATTTGACCAGATCAGCCCGTTGCGAATTGCCAGGTGCGTTCAGTGATGTGCCGCTTGCCGAGACAGTGAACGGTGTGCCGGAAAATGCCCCGAACAGCCAGCTCAATTGCCAGCCACCTGCCAGTGCTGAACCGACGGCATTGTCGCTTGCCCAGCGTTTGCCCTTGCCGAATGGCAATTCCCAGGCGCCGGAAAACTGGAAGTTGTGGGGTCTGTCAATGCTCAGCAATCCACGATTCAAATTGAAATAGGCTGGATCATTGATGGCCAGTCCCCCGTCGTTGTTGGCGCCCAGGCTGCTCAAGCCAATCGCTTTCGACCATGTGTAAGCGGCGTCAAGTTGCAGGCCGTTGGAGAAACGTTTCTTGAGTGTTGCTTGCAACGAGTCGTAGTGCGAATTGGCCATACCGTTTTGCAGGCTGGTCGAAGCCACGCGCCCAAACAATTTGTTGAGTGGTTGACTGGCAGTGCCTCCGCCGACCCTTCCGGCGTTGACGTTGATTTGGCCGGACTGGCGAATGGTGCGGGTCGCGATGTATCCGGCAGAAGCCGTGACGCCCCATCCGACACTCTTTTCCAGCACCAGATTCCACGATTGAATGTACGGACGATCAAAGCTGTCTCCCAACGTCAGTACGTTGACATTGCCCGGAACATCCACTGTTCCGCTGGTGATGTCGGGTGGTGGCGACGGCGGAATGCCATCTTTCAACAAACCGGCAGGCGCTGCGGAATTTGGTGGCGTGATGTTGAAAGCCAGCAACATCGGATAGTTGGTGCGGAAGGTTCGCGCCAGGCTGATCGGATCGTAAGTGATTCCATAACCCGTGCGCACCACGAACGAATCGTTGACACGCCATGCAATACCAAGTCGCGGCGAGAAAAGCTTCTTGCTCAGCTTCACACCACAATCTTTTGGTACGTTGCCGACTCCGCAGACTTTCATTGTGTTGGTGGCAAAATCGTAACGTTCGATCCCGCGATCTTCGCGCTGCGGCATCGGGTAATACTCATAACGAGTCCCCAAGGTCAGCGTCAGATTCGGGCGGACTTGCCAGCCGTCACGGACGTAAAAGCTGTAAGCTCGCGATTTGTAGATGATCGGTGGTTGCACCAGCAGGGTGCGGCCAGCATTGGTGTGATAACCAAGAAGGAATGTGGCAAAAGAATTCCAGTTGTTGCCCGCTTCAAAGCTGGAGCAGGATGTTCCGGCGGAATTCAAGCTCCTGCACAATTGAGTCGGCCCCTGACCGAATTGGAATCCGCCTGACCCTGGCTCGGCGTTTCCGCCGCCGTTCCATTCTGCTTGCAAGTGATTCAAAGTCTGGCGGGCAATGTCAAAACCGAAGCGTATATTGTGATTCTGCTTGGTCAGGTTGAAATTGGTCACGTACACCCATTGCGGATCATTACGGTAATAAGGCATGAAACTGTCTTGCACGCCGATGTTCGCAAAACCGCTGATGCGGAATCGGGGCCAGCCATTTTCAAAATCCCGCGTGCCATTGGTGCCGGGAATACCCAGGACATCCAGGCCAATCTGCTTATCAAGGAAACCTTGTTCGGAGTTGGTTCCCTGTTTGGTGTAACCGACATTGGCGTCAACGATGAAGTTTGAGTTGACCGTGTAAACTCCCGCCACCGTAACTCCATAAGTGTTTCCAGAACCGACACCGGTGTTGCCGCCCTGTGAGGCAGTGCCAACGCCGTCAGCCGCGCCTAATGCGCCAGGGTTAAGCTGTTTGTAGTTCCGGAAGCTGAAACGCCCATAGGTCGTGAATTTCTCTGAGACGTTGTAGTTGACCTTGGTGTCGAGCGTTTTCTTGTCATAAGAGTA
>JBGAPB010000394.1:0-3344 GCA_044221525.1 Blastocatellia bacterium
AAAGTCGAAATGCTGCAAAAAATGAACCGCGACCCGATTGTCTTTGCGCTGGCCAATCCCATGCCGGAGATCATGCCCGAAGAGGCCTGGCCGTTCGTCAAAGTCATGGCCACGGGACGTTCCGATTACCCCAACCAGATTAACAACGTGCTGTGTTTTCCCGGAATTTTCCGTGGCGCGCTGGATTGCCGCGCTTCCGACATTAACGAAGAAATGAAGATGGCCGCCGCCCAGGCAATTGCTTCGGTCATCGGCCCTGACGAACTTCATCCCGAATACATTATCCCGTCGGTCTTCAATCGGCAGGTCGCTCCTCTGGTGGCCAAAGCCGTCGAAGAGGCTGCTCGCCTTTCGGGAGTTGCTCGCCGCGAAAGCAACTTAACTGCACAAAATTTTTGAGAATAAGTCCCAAATGCAAAATCCACCCCTACTTTCTATTCTGATGCCCGTTTACAACGAGGCTGCAACGATTCATGAAATCATCTCTCGCGTCGAAGCCGTCAATCTGGGCGACGTGCGTAAAGAACTGATCATCGTTGACGATTGTTCAAAAGACGGAACCCGCGAAATGCTGAAGACGCTGGCTGAAAATTCGCAACACAAGATTTACTTTCACGGACACAACATGGGCAAAGGCGCTGCTCTGCGGACGGCGCTGACTTATGCCGAAGGTGACATCATACTGATTCAGGACGCCGACCTGGAATACGATCCGTCGGAATATGCAGAGTTGATCAAACCAATTCTGGAAGGCCGTGCCGACGTTGTTTACGGTTCGCGTCTGGCCGGAGGTAAAGTTTCGCGAGCGTTCAATTTCTGGCATTACCTGGGCAACAAGATGCTGACTCTGGTGACCAACGTGCTTTACAACGCGATCCTGACCGACATGGAAACCTGTTACAAAGTTTTCCGCGCCGATGTCATAAAAAACTTCCAGATCAAATCCAACAAGTTCGACTTCGAGCCGGAAATCACCGCCAAGATTCTGAAGCGCAAATACAAGCTTTATGAAATGCCGATTTCCTATTACGGACGCGATTTCGATGAAGGCAAAAAAATCACCTGGCGCGACGGCTTTGCGGCAATCTGGGCGTTGGTCAAGTACCGGTTTGTGGATTGACACCTGTAGCCCCGCCTTCAGGCGGAACGGGGGCGCATTCAAATAACCAAAGAAGTTTCGGAGGCACGAGTGTTCAGACTGGCAATTCTCTTGTTGTTATTGACCTTGAGCACCACTTTGGCTGTCGCGCAGTCGGCCAAACGTCCGCTCAAAACAATCAAAACCATCAGGCTGCACATTGACGGTTTCACCAAAAGCAAAAGCGGCGCGGTCTGAATGGCCTGACCTGAAAAGGTCAAACAGGCTCTGGAAGAGCTTGCCGCTGTTCGCAAAATTGAAATGCTGCTCGACCGCGATGAGTTCGTGGTGAGCTTCGATCCGTCAAAATCCACCGAAGCAAAACTGATCGCCAAAATCAAAGAAGCCGGTTACACGGCTCAAGTCGTTGACGCCAAAACGTCCGACGCGGCTGAGAAGTTGGCAACTCTGCCGTCAGGCTTTGCTCTGCTTGATGAAGCTTTGGCCAAAGCTAGGCGGGAAAACAAGCCGCTGGTTTTGGAATTCACCGCCGAATGGTGCGCTCCGTGTAAGCAGATGGAAAAGACTACGCTGATGAATTCGCGCGTCATCGAGTTGCTGAAACAAGTCGTCTGGGTTCGCATTGATACCGACCAGCAACCGGAAATTGCCGAACGACTTGGCGTAGTTGGCTTGCCAGATATTCGATTCGCCGCCACCGATGGTCGCCTGCTGCGTCAACTGCGCGGGTTTCAAACTGCTGAATCGTTTGCTGCCGCGCTTGATCAATTGATTCGACAAAACTCGACTAAGTGACGCCTTGAGGCAAAAGCTTGATGGCCAACGAAAATCCGCAATCTGCTTTCAGAAACTTTGGCCGAAATCCCAAATCCATAGCCATCACAATTGCGCTGTTCTTACTCCCGCTCATCTATTTTTACCCAGCACTGTTCGGCAAGGTCACGTTGGCTCCCGGAGACGGTTGGACTCAGATTTTCGGCATACGCATTTTGATCGGGCGGATGATTGCCGCCGGAGAATTGCCGCTGTGGAATCCGTACATCTTCGCCGGAATGCCGTTGCTGGCCAGCATTCAGCCGGGCGCACTTTACCCACCTACTTGGTTGTTTGCCGTGTTGTCGCCCCAAACGGCAATGAACCTGCTGGTGCTGACGACTTATCATCTGGCTCTGTTTGGAACTTATCTGTTTGCTCGGCGAATCGGCTGCAATCGCGTGGGGGCAATGATCTCTGCGGTGACGTTCAGCTTCAGTGGGTACATGCTTGCGCATCTTGGACACACCAACCGAATCAACGCGGCTGCGTGGTTGCCGTGGATTCTGTTGGCGATAGCAAACTGTAGCGGGGAAAAATCCTGGCGCTGGGTGACGGCAGGAGCGTTGTTCATCGCTTTGCAAGTTTTCGCAGGCGATCCGCAGATGACGCTTTACACGGCGATGACTGCGGCGGCTTATGCGCTGTTCCTGCTGTTTCGGTCTGAACCTAAAAGCCGAGCGAAGTTTGCGGCTGCTTTGACAGCAATGGCGATTTGCGGAGCGCTGCTTTCGATGGTTCAACTGCTGCCCGCACGCGAGATGCAAAAGCTGGGCGACCGGGCGGGAATTGATTACCAATACTTCTCGCAATTTTCCTTTCCGCCTTGGCAGTTGTTCGAGCTTTTCTTCCCGTACTTTTTCGGCGGAGCAGCGACGGCTCCTTACAGCGTGCCTTATTGGGGCAGATGGAATTTGACCGAGACTTGCGGTTATGTGGGGATGGCAGCGTGGTTGCTGGCTTTTGCGGCTGTCTTTTCCAGAAAGCTTTTATCTCCCACGAAGCCACACCAAGAAGGCACGAAGGAAGGCACAAATGGCTCTGGTTTTCTTCGTGATTCTTCGTGTGACTTCGTGGATGAAGAATCAGCTCGCTCCATACGGTTCTGGTCAATCTTCGCCGTCGTAGCCTTGCTGCTGACGTTCGGGTCATTTCTGCCATTTGGTATCAACAAGCTTTTGCATCATTTGCCTGTGTTCAATCTGTTCCGAGCTTCTGGGCGGAATCTGTTTGAGTTCGACTTTGCTCTGGCGATGCTGGCCGGCCTGGGCGCAACCGTGTTGGCACGGTTGGATAGAGTTTCGGTCAGGCGTGCTTTGCTGAGGAGCTTTGCGTTACTGGCAACGATTGTTGTCACAGGCTCTGTGGTTTACCGCTTCTTTGGTGAAAGGCTGAAAGCTGAAGCTCCGATTCCGGCAAACGCCAGCAACTG
>JBGAPB010000027.1:0-28131 GCA_044221525.1 Blastocatellia bacterium
ATGGAAGCGATTGAAATGTCTTTGACCATGACTATGTCGTCGTGGGATTCGCCCGGAATGACTTTGATTTCGGCAGCCGCGTCTTCGTGAATGCCGCCGCAAATTTCCGTGTACATTTCGGCCACGCGGCCAGGCGTATCCACGACTCCTGGCCGAGTCACATCTTCGCCAATGCCTTCCAGAATCAATCGGACTCCGGCGGCGATCTTGTCCAAATCCATTTTCCGCTCTGCGTTCATTTTGTGTTTACTGGTTTCCTTTACAGGTTTTCGGTGAAGCTTCGTAAATTAGCAGGCATTATCCGCGCCCCTCAGCATCGGCGCAAGCTGGCAACAATCGCAAAAAATTGACGCTCAGCCATCTACTCACTTAGAATCCCCGCTGCACACGCCCCCTGTAAATTGTACCAAGACAAACTTTTGTGAGGCGAAAGGTTATGGAAACTGCCGCATTGCCAGCTCTGGCGCCTACGGAAAAAAAAGGCACAGCTTCGTTGGCTGACAATCCTTTACTAAACAGAGAACTGAGTTGGATCGAATTCAACAGCCGCGTGTTGGATGAAGCTCTTGACCCCACACAGCCATTGTTGGAACGGCTGAAGTTTCTTTCGATCTTTTCCACCAACCTGGACGAATTTTTCATGGTGCGCGTTTCCGGCTTGGCGGAACAGCATGAAGCCAATCCGTTGATGCTGTCGCCGGATGGTTTGTCGCCGGCTTCGCAATTGCGCCGACTGTCCGAGCGGTTGCGCCCTTTGTTGGAGGTGCAAACTCGCTGTCTAACCAAACAGATTTTGCCGGGCCTGGAAGAATACGGCGTTCGCATAGTTTCTTACGGTCAGTTGAACAAAGACCAAAAAGCAGAGCTTAAAGAGTTTTTCAATAAACGAGTCTTCCCTGTTTTGACTCCGTTGTCGGTTGATCCCAGCCATCCATTTCCTTCGATTTCAAACATCAGCTTGAACCTGGGTACGGTGGTCGTTCCCGAAATCAACGACGAAAACGAAGAGCCGCGCTTTGCCCGCGTCAAATTACCGCCGAACGTTCCGCGATTAATCCCGGTCAAATGCGACACAGGTTACTGTTTCGTTTTGCTGGAAGAAGTTGTCGCCGCCCACATCGAATCCCTGTTTCCCGGAATGCAAGTGCTGGAATGCCAGCCTTTCAGAATTACTCGCGATGCCGACATTGAAATTGTCGAAGACGAAGCAGCCGATCTGTTGAAAACCGTTGAACAGCAATTACGCCAACGCCGGTTCGGTTTTTACGTCCGTCTGGAAGTTTCATCCGGGATGACTCCTGAAATGGTGAAATCTCTGCTGCAATGGATGGAGTTGGAAGAACAGGACGTTTACACCTTCGACGGGCCGCTAAACATTCCGGATTTGATGGCGCTGTACAAACTGGATTTGCCCGAATTGAAAGACCAGCCCTTCACGCCTGTAACTCCTGCAGCGATTCGCTCTGGCGAAACGATATTCGATTCAATACGTCATCAGGATATTTTGCTGCACCACCCTTACGAATCTTTTGCTCCTGTGGTTGAGTTTCTGCGCGCAGCCGGACGCGATCCGCACGTGCTGGCAATCAAACAGACGCTTTACCGCGCGGGCAAGGATTCGCCGATTGTCGAAGCCCTGATCGAAGCAGCCGAAAACGGCAAGCAGGTGGTTGTTCTGGTTGAATTGAAAGCCCGTTTTGACGAAGAGAACAACATCAATTGGGCAAAGCGACTGGAAAAGGCGGGCGTGCATGTCGTTTACGGATTGGTCGGGTTGAAGACTCACGCCAAAGTCACACTGGTCGTGCGTCAGGAACCGAACGCGTTGCGCCGTTACGTCCACCTGGGAACCGGAAATTACAATCCTGCGACTTCACGAATTTACACAGACCTTGGCCTGCTGACCTGCCACGAAGATTACGGAAAAGACGTTTCGGATTTGTTCAACTTCCTGACTGGTTATTCGCGCCAAGTGAATTACCGCAAGCTGTTGGTCGCTCCGGTAAATCTGCGGCGAAGCTTCACGGAAATGATTCGCCGCGAAATTGCACATCATCAAGCTGGCCGTCCGGCTGGCATTACGGCCAAATTCAACAGCTTCACCGACGCCCAAATGATCGAAGAAATGTATAACGCTTCGCGCGAAGGTGTGCCGATTGATCTGATTATTCGCGGCATTTGCTGCTTGCGTCCGGGCTGGCCGGGACGCAGCGAAACCATAAGAGTGGGCAGCATCATCGGACGCTTTTTGGAGCATTCGCGCATTTACCGCTTTATCAACGGGGGCGAAGAACAGATTTATCTGGGCAGCGCCGACCTGATGAACCGCAACCTGGACCGCCGGGTCGAAGTCCTTTTTCCCATCGAAGACCAGCGCATGAAAGACCGCATCATCCACGAAATTCTG
The DNA here is from genome assembly GCA_044221525.1 of Blastocatellia bacterium. GTDB lineage: Bacteria > Acidobacteriota > Blastocatellia > RBC074 > RBC074 > RBC074. Next base: position 2,408 of record JBGAPB010000027.1, read on the forward strand.
GAGCCTGCCCTGAAGGACAACGTCAAGATGCGCTGGCTGAAAATGGACGGCGGTTACACACGTCCGCGCGTTGCCGACGAAAAGAAATTTAGCCTGCAGGATCACCTGCTGAAACCAGCCTTGATTGGCTGAGTTGCTTCATTCTTTTAGTCTTGGATCGGGCGGAAACGCCCAATAATTTCTCGCAACAACTTGGTAGATACTCGGAAAGAAGTTTTCGCCAAACGCTCAATCACTTCTGGCAAATCCAGCAAGCCTCTGGAACCGGCAGTTTCCAGAATGGTCAACGTAGGAAAAACCAAAAGCCCTACTCTTGCTGCTTCACTTCTGCCAGCTCGTTCGTCCATCAAAATGGCGTCAGCATTCAATTCGATTGCCAGAGAGATAGCCTCAGTTTCACCACGATCCAACGGAATAACAGCGACAAACAGAGAAACATCGGCTGGCCGAATTTCGAGCCAGTTAGGTGGCGATTGAATCCAGGATTTGATCTTTGGCGGGGATTTCGGATGTTGCAGTTCTTCTGACACGGCTACTGGAATAACGACTTGCCCGAAGAGGCTGGGGAGAACTTCGATGGCTTCGATTTCAATCAGATAACGGAGCGGGGTCGTGTCTGAAACAACGATCATAAGCCGCTCCGATTCAACAATTCATCGAGCGCGCTTCGGCTTGTTTCCAAATCTTCCAGCGTGTAATCGTAATAAGCGCCATGCTTTTTCAGAAAGGCATCCACCTCAAATCGGTCATCGAAGCCGAGCATCACCTTCACCTGATATTCCGTCAATTCGCCAGACCTATATCCATCAATCGCCAATAACTCTAAAGCCCGCTGCGAAAGTGTTTTCATTCCGCCATTCTTCAAAACAGGCGCAATTTCATCCGGTATGGTCAAAGTAATTTCCATAAAAAACCTCGGCGTCAGGATAATGCCTGCCACTCGCCGGTTGCAATCATTTCAGTCGTTAAAGAACACATGCAAAAGACGACAAATTCCGCCGCGCCATGCAATACTACGCGTGCTTCAAGCACTCATATTTCAAATCAAATTCAGGAGCAATTGATGAAGCCTACTCGATTGACCGAGTTTATGGCCAAGATGGAACCGAACAGCGTCGCCGTCTTTGCCAGTGCGCACGAGGTGCGTCGCAACCAGGACACAGATTTTGAGTTTCGACAGGACACGGATTTTTACTACCTGACGCGACTGAACGAACCCGACTGCGTGGCCGTGCTGGCTCCGAATCATCCCGAACACAAATACGTTTTGTTCGTTCGCCCTCGCAAACGCGAAGAAGAAATCTGGACAGGACTTCGCGCCGGGGTCGAAGGAGCCGTACGCAATTTCGGAGCCGATGCCGCTTACGACATTGCCGAACTTGACCGAGTACTGCCGAAATATCTGCAAAATGTCCACACGCTGTATTACCGATTCGGCCATAACTCCGAGTTCGACCAGAAAGTTTTCGGCACGATCAAACACATCAGGGAAAGAGTTCGCGGCGGAGTTTACGCTCCGACGACGATCATTGACCCGATGACCATCGTTCACGAAATGCGGCTGAGAAAAGGCGAAGACGATTTGAACAATCTGCGCCGAGCCGCCGCCATCAGCGCCGAAGGCCACGTCGCCGCCATGCAACATTGCAAACCCGGAATGTACGAATATGAGCTTGAAGCCGTGGTCGAATACGTCTTCCGCAAAAGAGGCGCGACCGGTGTTGGTTACCCTTCGATTGTTGGAGCGGGGTTCAATTCGACGATCCTGCACTACAACACCAACAACGAGCAGATCAAAGACGGCGACGTTGTGTTGATTGACGCCGGAGCCGAATACAACATCTTCAGTGGCGACATCACACGCACCTTCCCCGCCAACGGCAAATTTACCAAAGCTCAACAGGCCATTTACGAAGTCGTGCTGAACGCCAACAAGTCCGTCATACAGATGGTCAAACCCGGCGTCAGCTTTATGGCGTTGCATGAACACAGCGTTGATGTGGTGACTCAGGGGTTGATTGACCTTGGCTTGCTGACCGGCAGCGTCAAAGACAACGTCGCGTGCAAGGCTTACGAAAAATTCTTTATGCACAAAACCGGCCACTGGCTGGGGATGGACGTTCACGACGTAGGCCGTTACAAACTCGACGACGATTGGCGCACGCTTGAACCCGGAATGGTTTTCACCGTCGAACCCGGCGTTTACATTGCCGCCGGAGCTGAAAACGTGCCAGAAGAATTCTTCAACATAGGCGTCCGCATCGAAGACGACGTCGTCGTCACCGAAACAGGCTGCGAAGTTTTAACCACCGGCGTTCCCAAAGAACCAAAAGAAATAGAAGCAACGATGAAGCTCGGTACGCAGGCGTCCCGCGTGCTGTAATTAAAGCCGTGAAGCTGGGTACGCAGGCGTCCCGCGTGCTGTAATTAAAGCCGCGAAGCCTCCTTTTTATGACCAACACAATTGAAAACTTACTGGCGCGAGCAACTGACGCTCGCGCCTCGTTATTTGACGCTCGTCACGAATCGGCGTTCCGCCTTTTCAACGGATTCACCGAAGGCTGGCCGACACTGGCCGTTGACCTTTACGCACAGACCCTGGTTTTGCACGATTACTCCGAAACGCCTGAAGAAAACCAAACCTTCATCGTCGCGGCTCAACGGTTTTATCAATCTCAACTTCCCTGGATCGGCGCAACCCTCCTGAAAACCCGCAACGCAAAAACTCCAGAAGCTCGCAACGGAGTTTTGCTGTCTGGCGAAAAGCTGGCCACTAAAATCCGCGAAAACGGCGTGTGGTATTCCGTAAATTTGCAGTTGAACCGAGATGCCAGTTTGTATCTGGACACGCGCAATTTGCGAAGCTGGATACGACAAAACCTGGGCAGTCAAAGAGTTCTGAATACTTTCGCTTACACGGGCAGTTTGGGCGTAGCGGCTCAGGCCGCCGGAGCTTCCCGCGTCGTTCATTTGGATTTGAACCGCAGCTTTCTGAACGTAGCAAAGACTTCGTACACGCTGAACGGCTTTCCGATTAACAAACAGGATTTTCAGACCGGAGATTTTTGGCCGCTGGCCAGTCGTATGATTCGCGCGAAAGAGTTGTTCGATTGCGTGTTGCTCGACCCGCCTTTTTTCGCTTCAACCAGCAAAGGCATGGTGGACGCCAAAAACAACTACGCGCGATTGATTAACAAAGTCCGCCCGCTAATTGCCAACGGAGGCCGACTGGTTGCCGTCAACAACGCACTATTCGTCAGCGGCTCGGAGTTTATGAAAACGCTGAAGGCTTTGTGTGCGGATGGATATATGGAAATCGAAGAATTGATTCCCGTGGCCGAAGATTTCACGGGTTACGAAACGACGCGAGTCGCAGCCGAAGTCACTGATCCTGCGCCATTCAATCACTCCACGAAAATCGCCGTGATGCGTGTCTCTCGCAAAGATATGGTAAATTGAACCTCGCATATACCAATCAATAAAAAGCAACATTGAAGCTTGACCGGAACGCTGGCAATGGCGCCGCCTGTTCATTTGATAGCTGAAAGTACAGAGGTCATTACAAAATGGCCTGCGCGCCATGGTTTTTTGCCGCCTACACAAGAAACCATTGCCAACCAGCCTGACTATTTTTCCGGACGGGGCGGAAACAAAATGTTATCTGCGATTATCCCCGCGCTTAACAAGGCTAAGGCATCAGCTTCGATTATTGATTTCTCCCTTCTTGCGGCTGCTAAAAGTTGCCGCTTTATTTTGTTTGCTGGAGGTTTATGAGGACTAGCGGGAACAGTCGAAACCTGCAATGGCATCGCTTTCAAATCCGAGCGCGCAAAGCTTTCAACAAGATTCCACTGCGTGAGCCTCAAAAGATATACCTCTTGACCTTGCTCATTGGCGCAGTTTGCGGGTTGGCGGCGGTATTGTTTCACCTGTTACTGGACTTCTTTCAAGAACACATCATCTATGCCGCCGCATCCATTCCGCACTGGTGGCGGATTCCATTGCTTCTGCTGATCCCTGCGATCGGCGGCCTCATCGCCGGAGCCGGGTTGTACTTCTACGCGCCTGAAGCAAGAGGCAGCGGCATTCCACAGGTGAAAACAGCGTTTTACCTGGAAAGCGGGCGAATACCTGCCCGTGTCATTCCGGGGAAAATGTTGCTGGCCGCGTTCAACATAGGCACTGGAGCCAGTTTGGGACGTGAAGGCCCGACCGTTCAAATTTGCGCTGCGATTGCCTCGTTGTTCGGAAGAGTGTTTGCCATTTCAAGACGAAACCGCCAAAGCCTGGTGCCTGTGGGCGCTGCAGCTGGATTGGCCGCCGCATTCAACACGCCGATCGCCGCAGTGACTTTTACGCTGGAAGAAATACTCGGCAACACTGCCGGCAAGCCACTCGGTTCGATTGTAATTGCCGCCGTCATCGCGGCGGTAATCGAGCGCTCAATTATGGGCGATAAAGCCATCTTCAACGTCCCGGCCTATAAGCTCAACAGCGCCTTGGAGCTTCTCTTCTATGCCTTGCTGGGTTTGCTCGCGGGCTTGGCGGCTGTCGCCTTTAATGTCGGATTGCTGCGCCTGCGCCGATATTTCCGCAAACAAAAATCCATTCCGCAATGGGCGACCCCGGGCATTGGAGGCCTGCTTCTGGGCGGAATAGGACTGACAGCGCTTTATCTGACCGGGTCTTCAAGTATTTTCGGCGTCGGATATGAGTTTTTATCGGTCGAACTGCAAGGCAATACGACTCTAAAATTATTGCTTATCCTTGGGGCATTCAAACTGATAGGAACAGTGGTGTCTTATAGCTCAGGTTCGGCGGGTGGCATTTTCGGCCCTTCACTTTATATCGGCGGAATGATTGGCGGCGTGGTAGGGATTCTGACGCAATTCGTTTTAGGCGACTCGTCAATTCAGCCAGGGGCATTTGCGCTGGTGGGAATGGGCGCTTTTTTCGCGGGTGTAGTGCGCGCGCCTGTGACTTCGATCATTATCATCTTCGAGATGACCAACAACTACTCGATCATTCTGCCGCTGATGATCGCCAACATCATCAGTTATGCTCTGGCGACCGAATTGAACCCAACTCCGATTTACGACGCTTTGTTGCTGCAAGATGACATTCACCTGCCACATTCTGAAACGCAGGTGCTCAAACGATTGACGGTCAGCGCGGTTATGACAAGAAACGTTACGACCATGGATAGTCAACTGACAGTGGCGCAAGCTTTCGAATACGTTCAAACTCTTTCTCAACTTCATCGCGCCTATCCGCTGCTTGATCCGGCAGAACGACTGGTTGGGCTGGTTACCTACAATGACCTTAAACGCGCTTTGGCGGCAGGACAGGATGATCGCAAACTGGAAGAGTTGAGCAGTAAAAAAAAGCTGGTTCATGCTTATCCCGACAATACGCTGCAAACGGTGGTGCTTAAACTTGGGCGAAAAGGGGTTATGCGGATTCCGGTTGTCAGCCGCCAAGACCCTGCAAAGTTGCTTGGGATTATCACAATTCATGACATAGCTGCTGCATTGGCGGAGGAAGACGACGACGCGGATCTATCACTGACTCCGGGAGAAGCGCTCCCCAGTCACAAGGAAGTCTAAAATGTCGCGCAATCGCAGAATTCTTTGAATAGGAGGCTCAACAATGTCGGCACAAGCAAACAGCAACGACCAATCTGGCGTACAGCGCGTCTTCCAATCGCGCGAAGAAACACGGTCTTATTACAACAAGATCGCTCAATTTTACGACCTGCTTGCTGAACATAGTGAGGGGCCGATCCGTGAGTCGGGACTGAAACTGTTGGCTGCGACCGCAGGCGAACGCGTTTTGGAAATCGGTTCAGGAACCGGTCACTGCCTGATTGAACTGGCTGAAGCCGTCGGCTCCAACGGGCGGGTTTACGGGATTGACCTTTCAGAAAAAATGGTTGAACTGGCTCAGGAACTTGTCCGCGACCGCGGGTTGGCCGACCGTGTCGAGTTGAAGTGTGGTGACGCCGAACACCTGCCTTACGGCTCGGACTCGCTCGACGCTGTTTTTATGAGTTTCACACTTGAACTGTTCGACACACCGGACATTCCGCTCGTACTGGCCGAATGTCATCGCGTGCTCAAACCGGGTGGTCGCATTGTCGTGGTCGCCGTTTCACACGAAGGAAAACCTGGCCTGGCTTTGCAAGTGTATGAATGGACGCATCGCCATTTCCCTAACTTGCTGGACTGTCGTCCGATTTTTGTCCGGCGAGCATTGGAAGCCGCCGGTTTCACAATTGGCAAAGTCGAGTTGGCGCAAATGTGGGTGCCCGTCGAGATCGTCCTTGCGGCCAAACCAGACTAAACGAGTTTTTCATACATAACTGATACCAGCAGATGGGGTTCAACAATGAGTGACACAGTTAACCAGAAGTCGCCGTGGCCTCAGTGGCCGCAGTTTCAGGGTCGCTGGCGCAATCGCTTTGCCGCAAGTTTAGGCGTGCGACTGGAACGCAAGACAGAGATTTATATCAATCTATCGGAGGCAGCGACGCTGTTGGATGTCAATTACTGGCTGCAGATTTTATTTGCCGCCGGAGTCGCCACTCTGGGACTGGCGCTAAACAGTCCGGCTGTCATCATCGGCGCGATGCTGATTTCACCGTTAATGGGGCCGATTCTTTCGGCAGGTTTGGCGCTGGCTGCCGGTGATTTAATTCTTGGGTTCAGAGCGGCGGCCAAACTGACCATCAGTTGTTTGGCTGCCGTTACTTTTGCCGTACTGCTTGTCGGGCTGTTGCCATTTAAGGAGATGACCGGAGAAATCGCCGCGCGAACTCAACCAAACACGCTCGATTTGGCGGTTGCGCTTTTTTCCGGCGCCATCGGTTCCATTGCGACCTGCAAGAAAGTTGAGGGGATTGTGACTTCGATTCCGGGAGTTGCGATTGCTGTCGCATTGATGCCGCCGCTGTGTGTTGTCGGTTACGGGATCGGGTTGGCACTGAGTTTGAATTTCGTCGAAGGCATGCGCGTCGCTGGCGGAGGCGGGTTGCTGTTTCTGACCAACCTTGTGGCTATTACTTTGATGGCGATGCTCGTTTTTCTGGCCTTGCGTATTGACACCGCGCCTGTCAGAGAAAAAGTCCGCGAATGGAGGCGAGATGATGCCGAAAGTGAATGGGAGAGAAAATTGCTGTCGCGATTGCACGTCCCGGACAAGTTTCGCCAGATTGGAGGATTCCCCAGCCGCTTTTTGGTCATACTGATTCCTTTGTTGCTGATATTGCTTCCTCTCAGCCGGTCGTTCAGCCATCTAAAGCAGCAATACATACAGCAGAGACAGGATAACAACATACGTCGCATCGCCAACAATTTCTGGCAACAACAGTTTGCGAAACTGCCGAATGGCGAACAGCGCTCAGTGCTGGATCAAACAACAATTTCCGAACTGAACGGCAAGATGACATTGTCACTGCGCGTTTTCACCAGCCAACCATACACGACAGCGGAAAGAAACGAATTCGCCCACCTGGTTGCAGCAGGTCTGAATCGTCCGGTGAACTCAGTCGAAGTGCAGTTGCTGGAAATTCCAACCACCGCTGGAATGTTGGCAGCCAGAACACGCGAAGAAAAACCAATCGAAGCGCCACCAACAGTCGCTCAACTTCGCACAAACTTTTGGCAAAGCGTTCAGGCAGCTCTGACCGGATTACGTTTTCCGCCTGCCGCTCAATTGCTTGATTACCAATTGGTTACAGGCAGCCCAGAATCAACGCGGGTGATCATAAATTACCTGGCAGACGACGAAATCACGACAGATGCGCAGGCTTTGATAACCGAAGATGTCCAGGCGCGTTTGTCTGACGCAACGCTGGCCGTCACCTTCGAACGCCATCCAAGCACTTTCGGCCCGCTCACATTTCGCCGTAACGATGCCACGCTCGGCCCTGCCAACCTGAATCTGTTGGCGCAAGCAACGAAAGTTTTGCAAGCTCACCCCGCTTGCCAGGTCGAAATCAGCGCGCAACGCGAAGCAAACGAATCCTCAGAAGTAAACCAGGCGCGCGCCGACGCCGTAATTGAATACTTTGTCGGCCAGGCGAAATTTGACCGCGCTCGTTTCAAAGTAACGCCTGAAACGGCTGCCGGTCGCAGTGTAATGCTCAAATTGCAGGTGGCTGACAAACCTTAATCGCGGGCAATCTGATTCTGGCAATTGCAGAACTATTGTTTGGTTTTGGGTTTGTAAGGATTGACTCGATACCGCTTTTTGACTTTCTCAGGGTCGGGCTTCAGATAAAAACTGACCTGCTTTTTCGGGTCTTCTCCAATGCGAATGAAAATTAGTATGCCGAGTTCAACACGGCTTTTATGCCACGCCAGCTTGGCGTGAAACTTTTCCGGCAACCCATCCACGACGGTTTCATAATCCTGCGTCCACGCCTCCAAGACCGTCCGCCCCGAAGGATTCACGACAATTTGAAAGCCTTCGATTTCCGGCTTGTCCGGCAACAGCGCCAACACTTCAAATCTCGACAATTGCATATTTTTGTTTCGTTATCTCACTTCATCGTCAGCAAAGCCGCCATCGTTTCAATTCCATCCCACAGGTTTTGCAGCCGCATGTTTTCGTTGGCGCTGTGTTGATTGTTGTCATGGTTGGCGATGGGAATGCCGATGCAGGGCGTCCGAAGATTGTCGGTGAAAATGTAAAGCGGCACGCTGCCGCCCAGCGTAGGCATACGAATGACTTTGCCGCGCGCGCTTTCTACGGCGGCGACGATGGCTTTGGAAATCGGCAAATCCATCGAGGTTTTGGATGCGTTGTAACCTTCTTGCCGAATGACTTTGGCAACTTTCGGATACTTCAACCGAGTCGCATCGTCAGGGTCGGATTCGATAACGTGATAGCCCTGAGCGCGAATGTGCGCGATGACTCGGTCAACCGCCGCTGCGTAATCCACGCCTTTGACCAGTCGAATATCCAGCGAAGCCGTCGCCGTCGAAGGCACGACATTGCGCGCGGTCGCTCCAACCGAAGAACTGACAAAGCCACGAATGTTCAGCGAAGGTTGGTTGATAAGCTCGCTCAGCTTTTTACCGCCTCCCTCGCTCCAACCCAAACCGAGTTCGCGTTTGAGCAGCGAGTCGTTGTCGGGCGCTTCGGCAAAGGCTCGGCGTTCGGTTTCGCTCAAGGGTTCAATGCCGTCGTAAAAGTTTTTGACCAACACTCGGCCATCGTCGTCCTTCATCGAAGCCAAAAGTTTCGACAGCATCAACGCCGGGTTCGGCGCCCAGTTGCCGTAATGGCCGCTGTGCAATTCGCGGCGCGGGCCGTAAACAGTGATTTCAAAACCTGTGACTCCGCGCGCACCAAAGTAAACCTGCTGCGCTCGCGTTTGATCCACAGGGCCGTCGCAAATCAGCCAGGCGTCGGCTTTGAGCAGTTCGCGGTATTTTTCGACAATCTTTTCCAGATGCGGCGAACCGGCTTCTTCTTCACCTTCAAAGAAAAACTTGATGTTGGAGTTAATGGCAAGCTGACTGGCTTTCAGCGCATCAAGCGCCGCGCAAATCGCAATCACCGGAGCTTTGTCGTCGCCGGTCGAACGCGCGTACAACCGCCATTCTGGATTGAACGGCTGACCTTTGGCGGGGAAAAGGATGTCTTTGCCACCGGCATCAACCGCCGCCGAACGCAGCGTCGGTTTGAACGGATCGCCGCCAACCCATTTGGCTGGCTCGACCGGTTGGCCGTCGTAATGCGCGTAAAAGATCAACGTCCGAGTCGCGCCCGGCGTCAGGATTTCTCCGTAAACCACAGGCGGAGCTTCAGGAACTTCCAGCAGGCGAGTCTTCACGGCTCGACGTTCCAACATCTGAACTATTGCCTGCGCGTTGCGCCCGATGTTGGCCTTGTCCGAAGCCACGTTCGGAATCGAAAGCAGATTCATGTACTCGGTCATGATTTCGTGTTCATGCGTTTGGCGATAGCTTTTCGCCGCTGAGGCAGCAGCCGAAGTTTGCGCAAAGCTTTGCGCATGCAAAATCAACAACAAGCAAAACAGAATAAGTTTGGCTTTCAATGGGGTCTCCTGTGTGGGTTTCAAATTTGAGATTCGGAATTTGAGATTGGTGATTCAAGAATGATTTCCGCCATTGGCATTCGCTGGCCGCTGGCCTCGTCAGCAATTCCCCGTTCTCGGCAGTGCTGCAAATTCACCAGCGCCAGTTTCAGATTCAGATCATCCAGCGGAACCAGATAATCCTGGTCAAGATCGGCTATCGCATTTTCATCTGTGAAATTCAGCGGGCAGAAATCAACTTCCGCTTCGCCGTCTTCAGCTTCGATCAACAACGGCAAACCCTGAGTTCGGCAAATCATCGGTCGCGATTCATAAACCGAGCAACGATCATCAACCAGCATCGGACAAATGGCCGATTGGCCGCGCGCTTCCAGTTCAAGCGTTTTGCGGGCTTGCTCATTCAACTGAACGCGAAGCGGTTCCGGCAAGGCTTCAATCGCTGCCCCGACGGTTGCGGCTTCGACAGCGAAAACCGACAGATGGTGGTGGCAGCATCCGCTGCAACCAGAGCGGCATACTAGATGTTCGGCGTAACGAGACGACAGCCTTGCCGTCAACAAGTCCACGGATTCGATCAATTGGCGATAGGGTTCAATCACAGCGGCGATTGTAATCGAAGGAGTTGAATTTGCTGAAACATCGCCGGGCAGCCTTGCGTATGGTCGGTTGCAACAATGCGCGACATTCTTCTAAACCAATTCTGCCGTGTAAAAGGAGGCTTGTAACTTTATGGGTGAAGCAGTTGGCAAAGTTATTTTCGTCGTCATCGCTCTGATCGTGATTGCGACTGTTGGGTCATTGATTCTTTCGGTTCTTGGGTTAGTGCTGGGGTTGATCCCGTTGTTGATTAAGTTGGCCGTTTTCGGCGGATTGATTTATCTGGCCTGGCTGGCATTCAACAAACTTACCAAGTCGTCTCAGGCGCTTTGAGAGTGAAGCTCAATTAATCCTGCCACGCTCCAACAAACCGCCTGCTCTTGTTCGCCGATCTTGTCTCCAAACGCATTGGCCGATGAACAATGGCAGGCGGTTCCTTTACGCGGCAGCCAATCGCAGCTCGCAACTTTCTACCAGAACCTGTAATTCGCTGAATCGTTCGATCAAAAAATCGGCTCCGGCTTCGGCCAGTTCTGTTCTGCCGCGAAAGCCCGGAATGTAGCCGCAAGTTTTCATTCCCGCTGCCCGTCCCGCAATCACATCAAATTTCGTATCGCCGACCATCAAACAATCATCAGGTTCGACACCACAACCACGTGCCGCCTCCAGCAACATCATCGGCGAAGGTTTACGCTCCGGCAGACTGTCGCCGCCAAGCACAACCTGAAACTGCGACAACATTCCCAGACCTTCCAGCAAGGCGACGGAAAATTCGTAAGGTTTATTGGTGACAATCGCTTTGGGCAGATAATCCAGATGGGCGAGCGTTTCCGTTACTTCAGGATAAACACGGGTTTGATCCAATAAGTGTTCGCGGTAATGGCTCTGAAAGACTTTCAGTGCGACATCAACTTCTTCAGGCCTAGGCGAAGCTTCGGCGGAAGCGGCCAATGATCTTTCAACCAGCAACCGAGCGCCTTCGCCGACAAAGTTCAGCACACGAACCGAAGGCAGAACCGCCAAGCCAATCTCGGCCAGCATCAGGTTCACTGAATTTGCCAAATCGGCACGCGAATCCACCAAGGTTCCATCCAGATCAAACAACAGGCATTTATAACTCATCGTTTTGACACCATCGGGGCTTTTGCAATTAATCGAAATAAAGTTAGCATCCCGTTTACCAACGATCTAAAGGATTTTCAACTCAACCATTTCCCGAAAGGATTCCAATGTCTGAACCAAATAACGCCGAGCCGAAGTTTACCAATCGCCTGATTCACGAAACCAGCCCTTATTTGCTGCAGCACGCGCACAACCCTGTTGATTGGCATGCCTGGAACGACGAAGCGTTGGAACTCGCTCGCCGCGAAGACAAGCCTATCCTGCTTTCCATAGGTTATTCAGCTTGCCACTGGTGCCACGTAATGGCCCACGAATCTTTCGAGAACGAACCCATCGCCAAGCTGATGAACGACAACTTCATCAACATCAAAGTTGATCGCGAAGAGCGCCCCGATCTGGACACGATTTACATGAACGCCGTGATGATGATGAACGGGCATGGCGGCTGGCCGATGACTGTGTTTCTAACTCCTGATGGAGTTCCGTTTTACGGCGGCACTTATTACCCGCCGACTGATCGCGGAGGCATGCCTGGCTTTCCACGAATCCTGATTTCAATTGCCGAAGCTTACCAGGCCAAACGCAGCGAAATTGCCGAGAGCGCCAAAAGCATTCTGGGAGAATTGAGCCGACTGGAAGCTGCAAAACCGGCTGAAGGCGAATTGAGCCACGAAATAACAGATCAGGCGGCAAATCATTTGCTGCGAATGCTGGATCCGTCTGAAGGCGGGTTCGGTCGAGCGCCGAAGTTCCCGCCTTCTATGACGCTTAGCTTTTTGCTTAGGCAATACGCGCGAACCAAAGACCAGGCGGCGCTGGAAGCTGTCGAACTGACTCTGAAAAAAATGGCCAACGGCGGAATGTACGACCAATTAGGCGGAGGTTTTCATCGCTACTCGGTGGATGAGCGCTGGCTGGTTCCACACTTTGAAAAAATGCTTTACGACAACGCTCTGCTGGCAAGGATTTACCTGGACGCTTTTCTGGTCACCGGCAAAGAGTTTTACAAACGCATTGCGACTGAAACTCTGGATTACGTTCGTCGGGAAATGCTGGATTCGAGCGGCGGCTTTTACTCTTCGCAGGACGCCGACAGCGAAGGCGAGGAAGGAAAATTTTTCGTCTGGTCTCAGTCAGAAATCGAGGCCCTGCTCGGCGAAAAAGACGCGAAGCTGTTTTGTCGTTACTTCGATGTAACTGAATACGGCAACTTTGAAGATCACAACATCCTGCACGTTGACGTCGAAGCCGAAAGCATCGCCCGGCTGATGCGCGTGTCAGTTGAAGAGCTAAATGCAGCCGTCGCTCGCGGCAAACAAATTCTGTTTGAAGCCCGCGAAAAACGCATCAAGCCTTTCCGCGATGAAAAGATGCTGACTGCCTGGAACGGACTTATGCTTCGCAGTTTTGCCGAAGCTGCGCGCGTGTTGGATCGAAGCGATTATCTGGAAGTCGCGGTGAACAACGCCAACTTTCTGCTGCGCGAATTGAAGCAAGAAAGTCGTTTGTTGCGAACTCACAAAGATGGCGAAAGTAAGTTGAACGCTTATCTGGAAGATTACGCTTATCTGGCAGACGGACTGCTGGCGTTGTACGAAGCGACGTTCGACCTTCGCTGGTTTGAAGAATCTCTCTCACTGGTTGAAACAATGATTGAACAGTTTGCGGATGACAAAGACGGAGGATTTTTCTTCACCAGCGCCGACCACGAAAAACTGATCGCGCGAACAAAGGACTGGTACGACAACGCAACGCCAGGCGGAAATTCTGTAGCCGCATCCATCTTGTTGAAATTCGCCTTGCTAACCGGCAAAGAAAGTTACAGGCAAAAAGCTGAAGAGATTTTGAAGCTGCTGAAATCAGCTATGATGCGTTCGCCCACCGCATTCGGTCACCTTCTTTGCGCGCTTGATCTGTATTTGTCGTCGCCCCACGAGATTGCGATTATCGGTTTGCCTGAAGCCGCAGACACCAGAGCCTTTACTGATTCGATTTTCAAACGATACCTTCCGAACAAAGTCGTGGCGCTGGCCAATCCTGCCAATGGCCAAGCCGTAGCAGTAATAAAATTGCTGGAAGGCCGTAACCAGATTGAAGGCAAAGCGACGGCTTATGTCTGCCGGAATTTTTACTGCGAAGCTCCGGTAACCGACAAGCTTCAGCTGGCCGAACAGCTCAATCGCTGAAAAATGCTGCTGGCAAAGGCTAAAATTGACAGGCGCGGATGATTTACATAAGATTCACGCCATCTTAAATTCGAGTGGTCATCTTCAATTACTTGCTTCAGGTAAATCGTATCTGAAGCTTAGGGGCAGAAAAAATGGCGTCATTAGGCCAGCAACTTAAACAAGCACGCGAAGAGCGCGGCGTCTCCATCAAACAAATTGCAGATGCTACACGTCTTGGCAGTCGTTTTTTGGAAGCAATCGAAAACGACGATTACAAGATTCTCCCTGGCGGCATATTCAACCGAAATTTCGTCCGCAAGTTCGCGCATGAAGTTGGGATGGATGAGGATCAGGCTGTCAGGCTTTACGATCAGCAATTGCTTGAAATGGGTGGCGAGCCAACTAAAACTGCCTATTTGGGATTAAGCGATGAAGCCGAGGCCAAAGCGTCTTCAGGCAACACCATGCTGATCGCGTTGCTCACGGTCGTTGTCTTAGCAGCATTGTTGGGTGCGATCTATATTGCCTTCTTCAACACTTCAAAAGACCAAAGTAAATCAATTGCCGCTGCAACGCCGGAGGCCACACCCACTCCTACGGCAACACCGACTGCAACACCGCAACCATCGCCAACGCCTGAAGAAATCAGCGACCTGCGCATTCAATTGATTGCCAACCAGGCGGAATGCTGGGTCAGTTTTCGCACTGACGGTGGCAAGAATGAACAGGCATCCTTGAAATTGGGCGAAAGCCGCGAGCTTCTGGCTAAAGAAAAGGTCACATTCATCAGAGTGGGTAATTTGCCCGCGCTGAACATTATGATTAACGGTAAGCGGGCAAGTATTGAAAAGCTGGTACCGGGACTGAAAGGCCTTGTCGCAAATAATGTCATCATTACAAAAGATAACTACAAAGATTTTATTGAGTAAACACACTTTTGCCCGCTCTGGCGAGCGGGCAAAAGTGTGGCCTGACGACGGGCCTGCCAAATGTCGTCTGCGCCTGCTGCAAAAATTTCGCCAAATTTTGAATAACTAAAATCCGCCGCGCGCAAACCCGCGCGGCTTTTGTTTTATGGTGAGTACTTATGCTGAATAAAAATATGATCGAAGCTCTGACATTTGACGATGTATTACTGGTTCCTGCCTATTCTGAAATTCTGCCGACTGAAACCGATACGACGACGCGGCTGACTCGTCGCATTAACCTGAACGTGCCGGTTATGAGTTCCGCGATGGACACAGTCACCGAAGCCCCGATGGCCATCGCCATCGCTCAACAGGGCGGCATAGGTGTCATTCACAAAAACCTGCCCATCGAAATTCAGAAAGACGAAGTGGACAAGGTCAAACGTAGCGAATCCGGCATGATCGTTGACCCTGTGACAATGACTCCCGACCGCAAAATTCACGAAGCTCTTGGCGTCATGAAACGCTTCAAAATCTCTGGCGTGCCGATTGTCCAGGAAGACGGGCGACTGGTTGGCATTCTGACCAACCGCGATTTGCGGTTTGAAAACAGACTTGACCTGACGCTGGCCGAAGTGATGACCAAAGACAATCTGATCACCGTTCCGGTCGGCACCACGTTGCGCGAAGCCGAAGGCATTCTTCAACGTTACCGCGTAGAAAAGCTCTTGGTTGTTGACGACAACTACCGGTTGAAAGGGTTGATCACGGTCAAAGATATTCAAAAAGCCATCAGGTACCCGAACGCCGCCAAAGACGATTTTGGCCGATTGCGCTGCGCTGCAGCAGTCGGAGCGACGGGTGATTTTATGGAGCGAGCCGCCGAACTAATCAAAGTTCGCGTTGACCTACTGGCTATTGACACTGCTCACGGCCACAGTTCGCGAGTCATAGAAGCCATTAAGGCAGTCAAACACCGCTTCCCCGAAATCGAATTGATAGCCGGAAACATCGCCACAGCTGAAGGCGCTCGCGCGTTGATTGACGCCGGAGTTGACGCCGTCAAAGTCGGCATCGGCCCAGGTTCCATTTGCACGACTCGCGTTGTCAGCGGCGCGGGCGTTCCGCAAATCACCGCCATCACCGAAGCCGTTCGCGGAGCCGAAGGCACAGGCGTTCCGATCATTTCGGACGGCGGCATCAAATACTCCGGCGACATCACCAAAGCCATCGCTGCCGGAGCCGACGTTGTCATGATCGGCTCTCTGCTGGCCGGAACCGACGAAGCGCCCGGCGAAGTGATTCTTTACCAGGGGCGCAACTTCAAAGCCTATCGCGGAATGGGCAGCCTCGGCGCAATGAAAGAAGGCAGCAAAGATCGTTACGCACAACAAGAAGTAGACACCGACAGCAAACTGGTTCCCGAAGGCATCGAAGGCCGGGTGACTTACAAAGGCTCATTGGCTGCATTGGTCGGTCAACTGGTTGGAGGCTTGCGCGCAGGAATGGGTTACACCGGCTGCCGCACAATCGGCGAGCTTCAACAGAAAGCCCAATTCATGAAGATTACGGCAGCCAGCCTGAAAGAATCCCATGTCCACGATGTAATCATCACGAAGGAAGCTCCGAATTACCGCATGGAGTAAGTTCAAGTCAGTACCGCAACCAGCAGGAAACAGTTGCTGGTACTGACTTATTTCAGCTTCACGACACGATAATCCTTGTTCTGGTAAATAACCTCGAACTGAGCTTTGGAATCTTTCGGCAACACGGCGTAACCAGCGTTGTATTTTTGGCTGAGCATCAGCAGTTGTTCGTTCGTTAATTTGGCGAAGGCTTTGTCCAGCGGACGGCGATTATCGAATCCGCGTTCGTTCGGCAATTTCCCTCCAGCCAGATCATTCATGCGCTGGAACCATTCATCCAAAAACATAGAACCGTCAGGATTGAGTTTGAATTCGGCGACGATTGACCGTTCCGACAAAACTGAAAAGCCGTTCCTGCCTGGCGGAGCCAGGTAAACAGTGTCGCGTGGCCCGTTGGCTTTAACCCAGAGAGCCGCGTCTACCCAGTTGGATTTTTCGTCGGCGAAACGCTTCACGCCAAAGTAATACGGCACTTCGGTTCTGCGCGGCGAATACCATCCCCAAACGACAGCCGCCGCAACTAAAGTTACCCCAAATGCAATCACCTGATTTCGATTCGGCAACCAGCGTTCGGCTATCAGCACTAAACAAATCGAGCCAAGAATTGTGATAAGCGGCGAAACTCGAAGAAACTGAACCTGAGCAACCTTGTCGTTCCTGATCAGGTAATAATCCGCAAAATGAATCATACAAAGCGTGGCCAGAGACAGGCAGCAAACCAGAAGTTTGCCAATCGCCTTGCCGGTTTGGGCTTCGCGTTGGCGAAAGAGTCTATATGCCAGGACGACAACTACCAGATGACCAGTGACCCAGAACGCGGCGGCTAAGGAAATCAGTTCGAAATGATGCGGGTGGCGGAAATCAATGTAATAAGCCGAAGAGATTTTTGAACTCGCCAGTCCCCGTTGAAGCATGTGCGTGACGTGCCACAACGCAGGCGAAGCCGGGATTACCGCCAGCGCAATCAAAACAGCGGTTTCTTTCCAGCCGAATTTGCGCAACTTGACGAAATACAGCGGCGAAGTCATCAACGCCAGCGTCACGCCGATTTGCAGATGCAGCAGAATCGCCAGCCCGGTCAGAAAAATCGCCAGCCGATACTTCTCTTTTATCAAAGCCGTCAGCACCAGCAACACCAGCGCATGAGCCAAATGCGGCGGCATGACTTCCGGATCGCCCAGAAATTCATTCAGCTCCAAACCTTTTCCAGTCCACAAAAACCGAGTTGCCGTAAAGGCAGCAACGACCAAAAATCCCCAGCGCGACAAACCCAACGTGCGGCAAAGCCCGAACAAAGCCGCGCTGATGGCCAGCATCGCCAGCACTCCCAACACAATCAACGCGCGGTCTTCGCCCAGCAACGAAGAACCTCCGGCAACCAGATAGGCAAAAGCTCTGTGGTGATAAAACCTGAGCGCAATGTTGAAATCTCCGGGCAGATAATTCGGATCAAGAATTCGCCGAACGACAGGCAACAATCCTACGTGGTTGGATGAACCGACGCCTATGCCGCCATTGCAGTAAATCATCCCTATGGCTGCGGCAAAGATGCTGACCAGATCGAGCAAGCGGGAAGTCAGAGTTTGATTATTTGAGTTCTGTTTGTCGTTCATCTTGTTTTGCGTATTTCGTCAGCGTCGCCAGACAAATCAAACCTACTCCAGTCCAGCAAAGCAATCTAAGTTTTCGGTAAATGGCCAAAGTCACTCCGGCGGCAGTGCCAATACCGAGCGCGCCAGTCAGCCAGGAGCTGCCGGCTTCGTCAACTCCTACTTTGGCAGGCACAAAAGCGAAAAGCAGGTTTATCAATCGGTTTAACGCCTCTAGCACGAATGCCGCCAGCCATGTTGAACCTGCTCCGGTCAGTTTAAGAGTCAGAAAAACTTCGGCGATTCCGGCCAGATGAAAAGCAACTTCGCCCAGCATCACCCAAAGAAAGTCTTTGGGATGTTTGCGGAAAAAGTCGAAAACGTATTCTTCCAGTTCCAGCAGTTGATGAAGCTCTTTATCCAGCAGCCGATGAAAACCAGCAATCGGAATCAGACTTTTCAGCACATCGCAAAAATGTTCGACGACAACGAATTTCAGGCTGAAGATGACGGCCATCAAAACCAGCATCACAACATTGAGCAAAACCGCTACGACCAGAATGACCTTGAACTGCTCGCTGATTTCAACGCCGAAAAGCAAAGCCAGCATTCCGCCTAGCAGCAGCAAACCGCAAGACGCCGTGTAGCTCAACAATTCCACAGCCGCGGCTGCCGAGGCCTGTTTAACAGGGATTCGTCCGCCAAAAAAGAAAATGCGCGATGATTCTGCAACGAAAGGCCCGGCTGAAGTCACAACTCCCATGGCATCAGCCGCCAGCCGCGCGCGCAACACCGGCCAGAATCCGCCTAGCTCAGCTTTTCGCGTTTGCGGCTCAAAACATCGAAACCACGCCCAGGCTCTGCCCAACGGACGCAGAGCAGAAACAGCCAGCAACAGCAAAAAGCCGGCGCCGATTGTTCGCACACGAGCGGCAATTTCCTGCCAACCGATTCGCTCTATGGTGTAAACGAACAGAACCAGTCCGGCCAGCAAAGAAATTGCCGCGATGATTTGAGAACGACGTTTCACTTATCGCGAACTTCCTTCGGACGCTTCAGATAATAAATCGGCTGATTCGGCAAGCCGTGTACGGCAACCAGCTCCCAACCCTTTTGCCCCAGTTTGTCCAGATTGCGTTGCCAGATCGTAGCCTCGCGGGCAAACGCGCCTTCGGGCTGTTTCTGCCCCAAATCACTGACACTGGTAAGGTTTGTATTGCCTCCGGTGACAACCAGATACTCCCATTGAGTCTCGGCGTCTTTTTCCTTTTCGCGCGAGCTTTGCCCTGACACCTTGAAGACGGCAGCCAGGGACAAAAGCGACAGAATTGCGACGACAGAGACAACTGCCAATAGAGACTTTTTCGACATTGGTGACTCCTTTCGATTAAAAGCCTGATTGATCTGCCCGATTGAACTGAACGATTCAACTGAATTGATAAAGCGTGACCGCGCTTGAAACTACTGCGAAGCTAAAGGCTTCGTTGACACTCTTAAATTGGCATTCCTATAATCGCCGCTCAAATAGCACGTCATAACGTCATCAATCAACGTGGCATAGACAACAGTTCAGAGTTCAAGCTTCAGCTTGTCGGCTTAATTCCAAATTCATCAAGCTAAAGCTTGAACTCTGAACGTTTCCACTTAAGGAGTTCACTAACTTGCTCGATCAAGACAATGATCAGATACAACAACGCCGCCGCCATCTGGAAGAAATTGCGGCGCTCGGCCATCCGGCTTACACAAATCGCTTCGACCGTTCACATAAAGTCTCCGAACTGGTCACCCGCTACCACGGCTTCGCGGGCAAAAAAGAGGAAGCCGAGCTGGCCAATACCAACACCGAACTGAAAATGGCAGAAGGCGGCGAAGTTCGCATTGCCGGAAGAATCATGACGATGCGGTTGATGGGCAAAGCCGCTTTTGTGCATTTGTCCGACGGGCTGGCAGCCTTGCAGGTTTACATTCGCAAAAACGATGTGGGCGACGCCGCTTGGGAGTTGTATCAAAAGTTGGACTTGGGCGATTGGATCGGTGTTGCGGGATATTTGTTCATAACCAAGACCGGTGAGTTGTCGGTTCACGTCACGCGAATGAACTTCCTGACCAAAGCCCTGTTGCCGATGCCGGACAAATACCACGGGGTGACAGACAAAGAATTGCGTTACCGTCAACGTTACGTGGATTTGATCGCCAGCGGCGCGTCTCATGAGCGCCTGCCCGGCGAACTTACCAGCCGTGAAGTCTTCGAGCGACGCGCAATGATCGTCCGCGAAGTTCGCCGCTATTTCGACGACCGCGACTTTGTCGAAGTCGAAACTCCAATGCTGTCTCCGCTGGCGACCGGAGCGGCGGCCAAGCCCTTTGTCACTCATCACAATGCTTTGGACATTGACCTTTACGCCCGCATAGCGCCGGAGCTTTATCTGAAACGATTGGTCGTCGGCGGATTCGAGCGCGTTTACGAACTCAACCGCAACTTCCGCAACGAAGGCATTTCGTACAAACACAATCCAGAATTCACTATGCTGGAGTTTTATCAGGCTTACGCGGATTTCAATGCCCTGATGGATTTGACCGAAGAGTTATTCAAGCTGCTGGCCGATAAAACCTGCGGAACACGGCAGGTTCCGTTCAAAGACCACATTATTGATTTCGACAACTGGCAGCGGCTGACCATGCGCGAAGCCGTTTTGAAATACTGGCCTCACGATGCCACCCGGCCTACGGCTGATGGCTTGATGGAACGCCAACCTTTGGAAGACGCGGCAGCGGCCTTGGACATGGGCTTTGATCCGAAGCTGAACAACGGACAATTGCTGGGAGCAATTTTCGAGCATCTGGTCGAACCGCACCTGATCCATCCAACGTTCATAACTGAATTTCCTACCGAACTTTCTCCGCTGTCAAAACAGAAAGCCGACGATCCGCGTTTCGTCGAACGTTTTGAGTTGTTCATAGCCAATATGGAACTGGCCAACGGCTTTTCGGAATTGAACGATCCGGTAGAGCAAAAGCGCCGCTTTGAAGAGCAAATGAACCAGCGCGCAGGCGGCGACGAAGAAGCAATGGTCATGGATGAAGATTACATTCGCGCGCTAAGTTATGGGTTGCCGCCAACGGCGGGCGAAGGCATTGGTATTGATCGGCTGGCGATGATTTTGACTAATCAGCATTCGATCCGCGACGTGATTCTCTTCCCTCACATGCGACCGGAAGCAAAGTAAGTGTCGGTAGCCCGCGCGTAAGTAAGGGCTTTTTCCCGCACACCAAGCCCTTCCTCACGGTCGGGCTACTGACACGGCGACATTTGCAAGGTCACGGCGAAGAATTTTCAGGAGCACTCCATTGAATAAACAACCTGCCTTCAAAGGCAAGCCCAAAAAAGAAGAAGAGCCGGTGGTTCAACCGACGGCGGCGCAACCGGAAAAACAATCCAACCCGCGATTGGCGTTGTTGGTTGCTGGCGCAATCGCGCTGGCGCTGAGTCTGACGATTTATGTCATGCGACTGGATCGCGTAGTCGGCCTGATTGTTGACGACGCATGGTACCTGCTCCTGGCAAAAGCATTGGCAACTGGTCAGGGATATTCGCTGATAAATTCTCCGACTCCTGGAATCACACCTTTTTATGCTCCGGCGTTCCCTGCGCTGCTGTCGCTGTTTTACCGAATCTCGCCAGGCTTCCCCGGCAATGTCTGGTTGCTGAAATCGGTTTCAATTGCCGCAATGATGGGCGTGGGTTTTCTGTCTTTTGGCTATTTCCGCCGCGAGCGCGAATTGCCTCAGTGGGTGGCGTTTGCTTTGGCTCTGGCGACAACTATTTTTCCGGCGCTGGTTTTTCTGGCAACTTCGTCGTTGATGTCGGAATGCGTTTTTATGGCGGCGCAGCTTGGTGCAATTGTCTTGATCGAACGCGCAGTGAAAGCGGGTCAACTCTCTTCTGCCTGGCGTTTCGCTTTGATCTTCACTTTGATTGGGGGCGCATTGGCTTCGTTCGCGTATCTGACTCGCCCGGCTGGCATAGGTCTTTTGGTCGGCACAGTGCTTTACCTGCTGAAGGAAAAATTGTCCAAACAAGCGATTATTTTTGCCGCCGTCGTGGCAATTTGCGTTGGCCCCTGGACGCTTTACTCGCGTTCGCACGCGCCGACTCCTGAACAGCGAGCTGAGCAGGGAGCAAATATCGTCCAATCTTACAGTACTCAATTTTGGCAGAGAGTTGCCGGCCAACCTTTAAGTGGGACGATTACTCTGGAAGACTTGCCAGGGCGAATCTGGAGAAATCTATCCGAAATTGGCTTATACGATTTTGGCGGGTTTACTTTTTATTCGCTTTATCGCCCGCTGGAACCGGGTGAAGCGATGCGAATCCCCAGCGAAGCCAGAATGATTTCTCTGTTTTTGGCACTGCTGGCTCTAGCTGGCTTCATCGCCACGGCGCGCGAACGAATGACGCTGGTTGAGTTCGTGGTGCCGCTTTCGCTGGGCGTGACGCTGATTTGGGGCTGGGAGCAGTTCCGCTTGCTGCTGCCTTTGGTTCCGTTTCTGCTCTTTTACCTGCTGATGGGAGTGCGGCTGATCATTCGCCTATACGAAAAACTTTACGACGATGGTAAATCGCGTGAATTGATCCCGATGCTTGCTGTTTCCTGGTTGCTGGTGCTGACTGCGCTGCACGGCAACTATAAATACATACAAAAGATGAACGAGCCTCGCGCGGCTGATCGTGTTCGCTGGATTGCCGCCTATGACGAAAACGAGGCAATGTTCAAACACATCGGTGAAACCGTTCCGAAAAACGAAATCATAGCCACTCAAAACCCGGCATTGCTTTACCTTTACACCGGCCACAAAACCATAGCTTCGGACGATCCGGCTGGTTCCTGGGAAAATTGGAATCGAATGGGCGTAAAGTTTTTGGCCAGAACTTCTCCGGTTCCGCTGCCAAAACCAGACGCCAACGAAAACCAATACAAATCAGTTTATCGCTCAGGCGGTTTTCTGAACCTGCGACTGGTTGATCTGGGCGCGCCGGATTCACGCCCTGTCTGGAAGAAGAATTAAGCCTTAGTTGTCACAACTGATGTCATTCAAGCTTTTCATTGCGCTGCGATATTTGCTGGCCAAGCGGCAGCAAGCCGCTGTATCTGCGATTACAGCCATCGCTGTGGCGGGCATTGCTGTTGGCGTCGCGGCTTTGCTGATTGCCCAATCCATGATTCATGGATTTCGCAGTGACGTTCAGGAAAAAATCCTGGCTGGCACGGATCACCTGAACCTATTGAAAGAAGACAACAGCGGAATAGAAGCTTACAAGGAATTGACCGAGCGTATTCGCCGAGTTCCGGGAGTGGTCGAGGCTTCAGCGACGATTTACGCGCCCGTGCTGCTAAGCGCCAGCGGCAGACAGGAACAAGCAGTTCTGAAAGGACTGGAAAATGGGGTTGATGATAGGACTTCAATAATAGAAGGAACTCCAAACCTTTATCCCCCCGGAGAAACTCCTGTCACTGACATACCAGAAAACGAGTCTGAACCGGCAACCGAAGGAATTATCATCGGCCAGCAATTGGCCAAAGCTCTGGGAATTAAGCTCGAAGATCAGGTTACAGCCATTTCAGCAGTCAGTCGCCTGACTCCCGCCGGGCTGCAACCTCGCCCACGTTACACTCAATTCAGAGTCGTTGGAATCTTTGCCTCCGGCTGGTATCAGTATGATTCAAAATGGGCTTACATCAGATTGACTGCGGCTCAGCGTTTGACAGGCGGCGACAATACGGCCGGAGTAATTCGCCTGAAAGTCGCAAACATTGACCAGGTTAAAGAACTAGGCGAACAAATTCTGGCAATCGCAGGAAAAGGGTTTATCACAACCGACTGGCAGGAACTCAACCGGCCTTTATTCGCCGCATTGCAGTTACAACATAGGGTAATTATCACTTTCTTTGCTCTGCTGATAATTATTGCGGCGCTTAATATCATCACAACTTTGACGATGATGGTCATCGAAAAGCGCAGAGACATCGCCATACTTCGCGCTCAGGGAGCAATCCCCAGTGCCATTCGCCATATTTTTTTGCTTCAAGGTTTGATTATTGGAATTGTTGGTGCTGGACTTGGCTTGATTCTTGGCGTGTTGACCAGTTGGCTCGCCAATCATTACCGGCTGATTTCAATTCCGGCGGAGATCTATTCTATATCTCATATCACACTGAAATTACGCGCTTTCGATTGCGGTTGGGTGACTGCATTGGCAATTGTCATTTGTCTTTTGGCTACAATCTATCCTGCCTCATCGGCTGCCAAACTTGCCCCTGCTGAAATACTTCGTCATGACTAAAATTTTGCAGAATTGTTGCCAAAACCTGTTGACAGCAAAAACGTCGGAGACTACACTGCGCCGCGTTAGTGGATGGCCTTCTCACATAGAGTAGTTGACTACTTACATAAGGCCGCTTACTAGCTACTCACGTTAAGCATGCCAACCAAACAGCGTATCAACAGTTAAAACGTATCAAATGAACAATTGATCCGGTTAGTAGATACTCTGAAAAAAAGTTGCCGTTCACTAAAATCAGGAATGGCTTGTCTTATCGTACATCTCTCTAAAAATTGCGGATTCCTAAAGGACTCCAAATTCTCACAACATATTCATTTAAGGAGAAAATCAAAATGCGTACCTCACGCAAACTCTCACAGGCGCTGTTGGCGCTCTTCGCGTTGGTTGTTATGTCCTCTTTCGCTTTGGCTGCCGATCCTGGTCTGACTTACCCGGCAACTTCCGAAGCAAGCGACCAAAAAGCTGGCTCAGTCCTGATCTACAACACCTACACTTCAGGTGCGACTTCTGGCAACACCCAGAACACTCGCATCAACATCACCAACACCAACTCTGGACTTTTCCAGAATGCTTTCGTTCACCTTTACTTCGTTGCTGAAGGTTGCTCGATCGCCGACAGCTACATCTGCTTGACGCCGAACCAGACTGCTTCATTCCTGGCTTCGGACGTTGATCCTGGCATCAGCGGCTACATCGTTGCCGTTGCTGTGGATGGCGTGTTTGGCTGCCCGACGAACTTCAACTGGCTGATCGGTGATGAATACGTTAAGTTTTCCAGCGGTCACGCCGCCAATCTCGGCGCGGTTGCGTTTTCACGAGTTGGTGGAGAAACCGTATGTGACGGTGGTTCAGTGACTGCCGCGATTAACTTTGATGGTGTTGATTACAACCGTGCTCCTGCAGTGTTGGCTCTGGACAACGTCGGCAGCCGTGCCGATGGCAACGACACTTTGGTCATCATCAACCGCATTGGTGGCAACCTGGGCATTGGCGCTTCGACGCTGGGCACCCTGTTTGGTCTGTTGTATGACGATGCTGAGAACGTACTGAGCTTCTCGGTTTCTGGTAACTGCCAGTTGCGCAACAGCATTTCAAACAACTTCCCGCGCACCACGCCGCGTTTTGAAACCTTTATTCCTGCTGGCCGCACTGGCTGGGCGAAAGTCTTCAACCAGACTGGCGCGATTGGAATTTTGGGCGCAGCGATCAACACCAACCCCAACGCTGGTTCCAGCGCTGGCGCGTTCAACGGTGGTCACAACCTGCATCACCTGACACTGGCAGC
>JBGAPB010000028.1:0-28626 GCA_044221525.1 Blastocatellia bacterium
TAGTTTCATCCAACCGCTGCGTCCCGCAGGTATGACTTGTTCGAGACGCGGTGCGGTGCGCGGAAAATTGTTCGAAATGACTGATCGAAGCAGGCAAGTGCCCACATTGAAACTGAAGCTGTATGCATTTTCGGCGTCGTCGTAAAGGATGCCAAAGATGTTTCCCAACGGTTTCAAACCGGTTCCCCAGTTGCCGTCAACTCGCGCCAATAACAGCATGGTGTCGTTGCCGTCAGCTTTGCTGGGAATGTTGCTGACGCCCAGCACCAGCGGCAATTTGTTGAAACCTCTCGGTGAACCGTCAAAAGGAATTTCGGCGATAGGGTTGTTTGGATCGCAACCGGGCAGTGGGCTTCCAAATTCTGAGGCGCAGCTTTCGGATGCAAGCTCGGCTTCACGGCGAGGCGAATTGGTCATTTTGATTCTGGCGCTGCCAATCAAGTAGTTGAAGCTGATAGGGCAACCGGAATTGTGACCTCCGGCGGTTCCGGGAGGGCCGTCAACCGCCATTGCCATCATGTAACCAGCCACTCCAGGGTCAAGGTCTGACATCAGAAATCTGGTCGTCTGATTCGGCGTTAGGCAAACAAAAGCGTCGGCCACGGAGCAGGTCGCGCCGTCCACAAAGAACAAATGCACCACCACGCCAAGTTTCGGATGAACGTTGGTCAAACTGACTGCGGTGTTGTTTCCGGGATCGCCGCCAGGCCCGCCTGAAGCACCAGAAGCGAAAACTCCGCCGAAAAGGACTGAGCCTGGTTTTTGTGTGCTTAGAGCCTGGTTGGAAGGAATACAGGCTCCCGGCCCCAAATTGCCGATTTGCACTGTGCTCGTTTTTGTTTGCGAGTTGTTTGCCGCAACAGGATCAGCCAGGCAGTTTCCTGTCGTTACGGTTGCTGTGTTGACCGCAGTCGTTGGTTGACAGGTCTCAGGAACATGAACCTGAATCGTGATCGTAGCCGTAGCGCCGACAGCCAGCGTTCCCAAATTGCAATTAACAGAATTGGTTCCAACTCCGGTGCAAGTTCCGGCTGAAGTGTTGATGATTTCGGCAGAAAAAGCCGCGGGCAGCGAGTTGCTCATCATCGTGTTAATGCTGGCAGATGGCCCTGCATTTGAAACTGTGACTGTGTAAGTTGCGCTGACATCCGGCACCGCATTGGCCGGAGCCGAGACATTGACGGATAAGTCGGATTGCGTTTTAGACAGTAAGGAAGAAGTTGATGAATTATTGCCGGGAACCGGATCAGTAGTTGAAGAACTGACCGACGCTGTGTTGCTGATTGTCGTATCGCAAGCAACATTCGGATTGAGCCTGACAGTCAATGCAAAGTTTGCTGAACCGGTTGCCAGGGTTGCAATGTTGCAAGTGATCGCGCCTGTTCCACCGACTGCAGGAGTTGTACAAGTCCAGCCGGCTGGCGATGTCAGAGACTGGAAAGTCGTATTGGCCGGGGGCGCCCCGGTTAAAGTCACAGCCATCGCTGCCGTCGCCGCGGTGTTGTTTGCTACGGTGATATTGAAAGTTGTGTTTGCCCCGGCAATGGCAGGCGGAACACCGGTGGTTGAAACCGAAAGGTCGGTTCCGGCTCCTACTATTCCTGTTACGGTCGTGCTGCCGTTGGCCATTGTGTTGTTCGGAGGCAAGCCCGGAAAGGTCCCAACGATATTGGCAACGTGAGGAATCACAGTTCCGGGAGCTGTACCATTGTTGACATTGAGAACTATGGTAAACACGGCTTTTGGAGCATTTGGGTTTCGCGGTACAGGCCCGCCGGAGCTTGTGCTGCAACTGATCGTTCCTGCGGCTCCAACTGCTGGGATAGTGCAAGTCCAACCCGGAACATTACTGATTGAAACGAACGTCGTGTTTGCTGGTGTCGTAACCATCAATGTTTTGTCCAGAGTGATGTTCGGACATGGGTCAGCCACGTCCAGGTCATAGCTCAGATTTTGACCGGCTAAGACAGTCGCCGGAGCAGTGATGCTGGCTGGAATCTGTGGACAGGTGACAACCAGG
This sequence comes from Blastocatellia bacterium, assembly GCA_044221525.1. GTDB lineage: Bacteria > Acidobacteriota > Blastocatellia > RBC074 > RBC074 > RBC074. The sequence goes on from JBGAPB010000028.1 coordinate 2,021, forward strand.
GTGTAATTTAATTGGCCTGGACAACCGCTCATGTCGGTTGCTGTAACTGTGAAATTGAAAACTCCTGCCTGAGTCGGCATGCCACTTAACAGACCCGCCGTAGTCAGTGTTATTCCTAAAGGCAAAGTTCCGCCAGTAACTGCGAATGAATATGGCGATGACCCGCCGGAAGCCGTTATTGATTGAGAGTAGTTCGACCCTGTTGTTGCCATCGGCAGCACAGCAGGCATCAGAGGTATTGCCGGACAGCTTGAAGAGCAGGCAGAAAATTCGGATGTATCACCTGTCCCAGGGTTAATTGTCACGGCGGTTATAAAGGGTCTTCCTGCTACGGGCGTATACGCGAACGAGAAGTTGGCATTGCCAGAACCGTCAGTCGAAGGATTATCCGCACCCAGGAAGACCTGACCTTCACCGTTTCCTGCCGCGTCACAAGTGGCGCTGGCGAAAAACTCAATTCGAAAATCTTGGAACGGCAGACTGTTAAGTGATCCAAAAATCGTTGTAGGGGTTATTGATGTGATAACCGGAAAGTTTTGCAGATTATTTGGGCCTGTATCGGGGTCTGTGTCGTCGTTGGCTGTGATTCCAATAGCTCCCAAATCAATGCCAAGCAGAGCGTTTGAGAAAATCGAATTTTGGGTGATTCGATTTCCTGTGCCTCCCGCAAAAAGCGACACCCCGGCGCCTCCGTTAAAAGCGATTGTATTGGCCAAGTTCGCAGCGCCGCCAATTGTATTGTTGATGCTGATATCAGAAGGGAATGAAATGCCGTGCGACCCATTGCCAAGTGGGCTTGTGCCATTTAACTGTGTGCCAATCAAATTGCTTTGAATAGAGTTGTTGTCCGACCCCATTACTAATTCAATGCCGGCTGTGGTGTTACCGGAAATAAGATTGCCTTCGCCAGGCTGTCCCCCGCCTATTTGATTGTTGTTGGCTGAATCCAACCGGATGCCGACATTGTTAGGAATGGCCTGGGTGCCAGCACTATTGGCTCCGATAATGTTGCCGCGGATGCTGTTAGCTGAGCTTGATAAAACTAGGATGCCAGCAGAGTTATTGCCGGAAATGACGTTTCCCGCCGTCGCACTCCCAATTATGTTGGCAGATGATTGTAGTAAAACACCATTTTGAAAATTTCCAAGCCCTGTTGCTCCGGCGGAGTTGGTGCCAATTATATTGTTGAAAATCTGGTTTGAGTCAGTGTCGCCGATTATTTGTACGCCGGAAAGGGAATTGCCAGAAATGATATTACCGTCGGCAGGAACTGCTCCGCCGACTACGTTGAAAGAGCCATTGTTAATTGTGATGCCATGCCCGCCATTTGCGAGGGGGGCGTTTGCGGAGGCATTCAGCCCAAGAATGCAGTTTTTAATGCTATTGCTGCTGCTGTTTTGAGTAACAATCCCATTTAGACTAAAGCGGTTGATGACCAAAGAATGCAACTGGCTCCCGCTGGCATTTATGGTCAAGCCCGAGACGTTCGCTCCGGCGTTTGTCCCGTTGATTTCAACGCGAGTCGCTCCTCCTGTGTTGCCATTGATTGTTAGAGATTCCGTAATGACAGGCAGCGGAGACGTTGGCGCGATTGAGGGAACCCCTGAACCTACATTGAAAACGATCATATCCAAACCGGAAGAGCCGGCGGTGCAGGCGTCTACAACTGTGTTTGTGTTTGCAGCTTCAATGGCTTCTCGCAAAGTGCAATTTCCGCTGTTTGGCGCGTCATCCAACAGGGAGTTGACGGTAATCGTATTGAAAGCTGCTGCGCTTGGCCGTTTGGGGAAAGCCAGTTGAACCATTACAAACGCGCAGATAAGCGCAAACAGGAAGAGCCGCAGAGAACTTTGAAACTTATCGCGGACAAACCTTGAGGTGGTCATAGTAAACAAATCCCTTAACTGTGTAACGTTGCAAATGAGTTTTCCAAATGTGGGGTGAAGGCTCATTCCGTGAGGTAAATCATTTGTGAAGCAGATGAGCCTTTCTCAGAGACGGCCGGATTCTAATGGAGTTTTTGGCGGTGGTCAAAAGTTCAAGCGGATTGGGGCTGGTCGTTTGAATTGGCGGTCGGAGGGTAGGTTGCCGACCGCCAGCCATCAGGTGATTCAACGGAAAGTCAGGCCGAAACGGAAGCCAATATAGTGGTATTCCGGGTATTGGACAGCCAAATGATCGCGGACTTCAAAGCGTAAACCAACACGCTCCTTGATCCAGTAATTAGCTCCGCCACCAAAGTGAATTCCGTTGGCTACGCCTTCGCGGAAAAACAGAGTGTAGCCTCCATTGACGAATGGGACGACTTTGCCAGACTTGCTGGCTTTCAGAAAGTGATAGTTCGCGCCAGCCGAAAAAACGCCAAATCCTTCTCTAAAGGATCGCACAGGAGCCAGACCGCCTATTTCACCTCCGACGCCGAATCCGCCTTTGATCAATCCTTCGCCGCCGACACCGAAGTGTAATGTGGCAGTTCCGCCATCAGAGCCGACAATTCCACCGGGCGCTGCGAAAACGTAGCCGTAAGCACGATGTGCATTGCCGGAATTTGTTGAAAGCTTAGTTGATGATTGGGCCTGCGGTTGCGGTGAAGGCTGTGGCAGTGACGCCGGAGCCGAATCACTTTGAGCCAAGATCAATGCTGGGATTCCTGCCACCAAGAAAAGTGAAAAAATCAGTTTACGCATACTTTACCTCCCAAATGGTTGTTGGTTTTGGATTTCTCGGCAGTTGGGAGGGCAAGCGCAGTGCCAACAAAGAAAAACCACCAAAGGCACCGTTTTATTGCAGTTGCGTCTTTGGCGGTTTCGGTATCAGTCCGAAATTTTGCTCAATTGTCGGCTTTTTCTGGCGGTTGTTAGGTGTGAGCCAGCTTTAGCGGGAAAACCAGCACACCGTCTTTGCCGCCTTTTAAGTGAGTTTGGTGATCGTCTTTTTCGGCTATGGGTTTGTTGTCCGGATAGTGTTTGTTTATGAACTGTTGGATGGCAGAAACGTCACTGGCGTTTTGAATCTCTCCTCCAAACTGAGAAGTCAGCCATTTCTTGGCAGCTTCCAGTTCGGGAATGCTTTTTTCTGACCAGATCAGCCATAAAATTTCAGTGCCTTGTTCGCTATCAACTGTCAGCCATTCGTCCGGGCGATCAGACGGTATGAACAACGATCTACCGCTCTTCAACGAGATAGTTGACCCAGGAACCTGAGCCGGATCAGGGAACAGGAAGTTGTAAGCAGGCAAACCATTTTTCGGTTGCGGGCCTTCGTTGACAATGTACAAAAAGCCTTCCTTTGCGCTGTTGATAATCAGTCGAAGCTGGTCGCCCGGTGTAAAAACGATCTCACCGGGGAAAGCCATTGGCTCTTTGCCAGGGTTCTTTGCCGGGTTCGTCCTGACCAACAACGAATAGTCCAATTGTCTGGGTATGGCGACAATTGGTGGCGGTGCCTCGGTTTTAGTTTTGCCAATAGCCAGCCAGATAGCGACACCGATGACAGCTACAGCGACTGCCGCGATGGCGATTTTGCCGATTGGAGATTTGGGTTGAGATTCAACCACCGAATGGGATTTGATTTCGGCTCCGACCTCGGTTCTTGCGCTGTGAGTTGTCACTGTTCCGTATGCCGGACTTTCTGAGGTCTGCGCAGACACAGGTGAAGTACCTGCGGCTGAACTTATTTGACCGGTAGTTGATGCATCGCCGGTCAATGCCCGCGCCAGGTCTTCGCCCAAATCTTTTGCTCGCTGATAACGCTCAGCCGGATCAAAGGCCATTGATTTGAAAAGTATGTCTTCGACGGCGGGCGAAATATCCGGGCGCAGAGAGCGCGGCGAAGCTTGCAAGCCGCGTTTTTGCATCTCGTAAAGCTGCACCAAAGTCTCTGCGTAAAATGGCAGTCGCCCGGTCAGCATTTCATAAGCCATTGCTCCCAGCGCCCAGATGTCGCTGGAAGCTTCAGGCTGGCCGCGCAATTGTTCCGGTGCCATGTACGGCAACGCGCCTGCAACTTTTGTCTTTTCGGCATTGGTTGCAACTTTGGAGTCTTTGACCGAAGCGATGCCGAAATCAATCAACTTGAGCATCTCTTCGTTTTCATTGACCACCTGAACCATGATGTTTTCAGGTTTCAGGTCGCGGTGAACAATTCCTTTTTCGTGGGCGGCATTTAGCGCGTGACCGATTTGTCGAACCAGTCGGGCGACCTGGGCAAAGTCCATTTGCCCTTTGACCAGCTTTCGCAACGGGCCGCCTTCAACGTACTGCATGACGAAAAATTCTTTGCCGTCAGGCATCGTTCCGGCATCCAGAACACCAACGATTCCTGGGTGATCCAGTCGCACCAGAGCTTCGATTTCCTGTTCGAACTTTTTCTTAAACCACGGGTTGTGGAGCGCATTGGTTGAATCTTCCAGCAAAACTTTTACTACCACTCGGCGGTTCATCAACTGAGTGTCGCGCGCCAGATAAACGACACCTATGCCCCCGCGCCCAAGTTCACCTTCGACAAGGTAGCGGTCTTTCAGCAAAGAGCCGTCATAATTGGTTTGCTTCAGCGATGGCGGGGCTGCTATCGGCGCAGTTCCGAAAGGGGTCACTACTTGTGTTTTACGGCTGCCTTCTTCCTGGCCGGAAATTTTCTTTGTCTCCATAAAGTTCCTTCGTGTGGCAGAAATTCGCGCTATGAGTTTTGATTTCGGGACGCGCGGATATTAACACCCGGCGCGTGACTCGACTAGACACCGCAATGCTTGCCGAATACTCAGAGCGCGTTTAGCATAAGCCCGCAATCAATTCACATCGTTTTCAATTCACAATAAACACCCGGTCAGGCACTGTATCGGGCCAAGCATGAATGGAGCCAATGACTTTTCAGTTTTTTTCGGCTGCAACCAGCCGCATCGCATTTTCTCTTTCGCTTTTGTTAGTCGTGATTTTTTCCGCCTGCCAGCAAAGGGCCGCGAACCCGGTTGGCATCTGGCGTGGAACGATCAAAAACAATTCAGGTGAAACTGTTGCCTTCACGCTGGAAGTCAAACGCGACGGCGACAAATTGACTGGCAATTTGGTCAACGGAGATGAGCGAACGGTTTCAACAGACGCTATGTTTGACGCCGCAAAACTGAAGCTCCGATACGATTTTTACGACGCCGAGTTGACGGCGACAATTGATGGCGACCATCTGCAAGGCACGTTTGATCGGCAATGGGGGAAGATAATTTTGAAGCGCGAGCTTCACGCAACACGAGGCGAAGCCGTCAAAACTTCGCCGGGCACTTCTGCCGACCTGTCAGGCGAATGGCTGATGACGGTCGGCCAGGAGCCGAAATTGAGTTTTTGGCGAGCGGCCTTTCGTCAAGAAGGTGGAGAAGTTAGCGGCACGATCATTCCCGTCAGTGGCGATTGGGGAGCGATGACCGGTAGGTTTGAAAACGGGGAGCTGCGGCTGAATCGTTTTGACGGAATCAACTGCCGCGTCTTCAGAGCAAAGCTGACGCCCGAAGGCAGGCTTGAAGGCATTGTTGATTTCGGATTGACCGATCCGATTCGTAATGTCGTTGCCGAGCGCATAACCGAGAGCAACAAAGCAATCGTCGCCAACTTGCCTGATCCGATGAATCATACTCGGATGAGCAATCCGGCTGAAGCTTTGCGATTCAGCTTTCCAGACCTGAATGGCAAGTTGATTTCAAACACCGACGAGCTTTTCAAAAACAAAGTCGTAGCCGTTTCAATCACTGGAAGCTGGTGCCCAAACTGTCACGAAGAAGCGCCGTTTTTGCAGGAGATGTTTGATCGTTATGGCAAAGAAGGTTTTCAGCCTGTCGCTTTGGCCTTTGAGTATTCTGGCGAAGCAGCGCGCGATTTGGAGCAGGTCAAAATTTTCGCCAAGCGTCACAGCTTGAAATATCCTGTGCTTCTGGCCGGTTCGACCGAAGATGGCCAGATTCAACAGAAACTGCCGCAACTTGTCGGCTTCGGCGCTTATCCGACAACGATATTCATCGGGCGCGACGGGATGGTGAAGCGCATCCACGCTGGTTTTGAAGGCCGCGCGACCGGCGAACGGTTTACGAAACTCAAATCCGAACTCGAAAATCTGATCAAAGAATTGCTGACTGCAAAAGAATAAGCCTGGGTATGCAGGCATCCTTGCCTGCGGTGAAAGAAGCGCGAAGCTTCCCTTTTCCAACTACATCAATGGAGGAAGATTTATGTCAGACAAGATCAATCGCCGAGACTTCATCAAGAAAACTTCTGCCACCGGAGCAGGCGCAGGTTTGATTTTGGGAACCAGCCGCCGCACTGAGGCCCGATCTAATCCAATTGGCAATCCGCAAGACAGTCCGAATGACCGAATCCGGCTTGGCTTCATTGGCGTTGGAGCTCGCGCGCAGCAGGTGATGAGCGATATGGTTCGTATGCCAGGCTTTGAGATCGTGGGCATTTGCGACGCTTATCAAGGCCGTCTGGAACGCGCTCAGGAACGAACAAAAGGCCGTGCCAAAGTATACAAAGACCATCGCGAATTACTGGCTTCGCCTGACATTGACGCGGTTTACATTGGAACTCCCGACCACTGGCACAAAGACCACGCCATCGCCGCAGTCGAAGCTGGAAAAGATGTTTACATCGAAAAGCCGCTTACTTACACCGTAGCCGATGGCCTGGAAATAATCGCAGCAGTCAAAAAGACGGGGCGAATTCTGCAAGTCGGCAGCCAAAGCATCAGCACTCCGATTCAGCAAAAAGCCAGAGAGATTGTTCAATCAGGCAAGCTGGGCCAGATAACGATGGTTCGTTCGACGACGAACCGTAACTCTGCCGGAGGTGCCTGGATTTATCCGATTCCGCCCGATGCCAATGAGCAAACAGTCAACTGGCAAATGTTTCTTGGCAATGCGCCGAAGCACCCTTACAGCCCGGAACGTTTTTTCCGCTGGCGCTGTTATCAGGATTATTCCGGCGGAATGGCTACGGACTTGTTCGTTCACGTCATGACCACGCTGCATTACATTCTGGACGCCAAAGCGCCGGAGATGGTCGTTGCCGCAGGGGCGCTGTATCGCTGGAAAGATTCGCGCGATGTGCCGGACACGCTTGATGCGATTTTGCAGTATCCAGAAGGCTTCACCGTCAATTTGAGCGGAACGTTCAACAACGAATCCGGCGGCGGACGGAGCATTGAAATCCTGGGAACCAAAGGCTCGCTGTCGCTTGGGCGTGACTTGGCTTTTTCGCCTGAATCCGAAGGAGACGACAACGGCTGGATCGTTGATGCTTGGCCGAGCAAGTTGCAAGAGGCTTATTACAAAGACCCGAAAGTCATCGAACGCGAAGTTCCGCGCAAATGGAAACCGCGAGTCATTGCTGGCGACGAACATTGGGGCAGTGTCGGCCCGAACGCCAACGTGCTGCACCTTGAAGCTTTTCAAAAAGCCGTCAAAGATCGCAAACAACCGGTCGAAGATGTTTTCGCCGGTCATCGAGCCGCCGCTGTCGCTCATATGGTCAATCTGGCGGCAAGAAACAAAAAACCGGTTTTCTGGGATCATTCGCGCGACAACATCAAAGCGTAATTGGAGAAAAAAGTATGAAAAAGTTCAGCATCATTGCACTTGTTTTGCTTTTGACAGCTTCCTTCAGTTGGAAATCCGGCGCACAGGAATCAAAGACGCTTGATGATTTGAAGAAACAAGCAGTCGCCGAAGTGGATAAGCTGCAAACATTCACTCAGCAAATGGTGGATCAGGTTTTTAGCTTCAGCGAACTTGGTTTTCACGAATACGAAACCAGCAAATATCTGACTGGCGTGTTGGAAAAGCAGGGCTTCAAGGTCGAGCGCGGAGTCGCCGACATGCCGACTGCGTGGACGGCCAGTTGGGGAAGCGGCAAACCGGTCATTGCTTTTATCACCGACATTGACTGCATCCCGCGAGCTTCGCAAAAACCGGGCGTCGCCTATCACGATCCGATTGTCGCCGACGCGCCCGGTCACGGCGAAGGCCACAATTCCGGAATGGCTGTGAACATAACAGCGGCGTTGGTGTTGAAGCAGTTGATGGAGAAAAACAAAATCTCCGGCACGTTGAAAATCCTGCCCGGCGTCGCCGAAGAACTGGTTGGCTCTAAAGCATTTTTTGTTCGCGCCGGTTTGTTCAAAGACGTAGACATCGTGCTTGGTTCGCACGTTGATAACGATTTCGGCGTCAACTGGGGGCAGCCCGAACGCAACAGCGGACTGGTTTCCGTGCAGTACAGTTTTCATGGCAAAGCGGCGCATGCGGCTGGCGCTCCCTGGTCAGGCCGAAGTGCGCTGGATGCTGTTGAGTTGATGAACATCGGGTGGAATTACCGTCGAGAGCATTTGCGGTTGCAGCAGCGTTCGCATTACGTCATTCCGAACGGAGGCGACCAGCCAAACGTCGTGCCCTCTGAAGCTTCGGTTTGGTATTACTTCCGCGAACTGGATTATCCGAAAATCAAAGAGCTTTACGACATTGGTAACAAGATGGCTCAGGCAGCCACGATCATGACCGATACGACAGTGACTCAGCGCGTAGTCGGTTCGGCCTGGCCGAATCACTTCAACAAAGTCGTTGCGGAAGCGACAGCCAAAAACATCGAAGCAGTCGGTTTGCCAACCTGGAGCGAAGCCGATCAGACGTTGGCCAAAGCTTTGCAAAAAGAAATCGGGTCGAAAGTCGAAGGTTTGAAAATGAAACCGAAAGGTTTGGAAGGCCCGAAAGAAGTGGTGATGGGCGGTGGTTCTGATGACGTTGGTGACATTTCCTGGAATGTGCCTATGATCTATTTGCGCTATCCGGCGAACATTCCGGGCCTGCCCGGCCATAGCTGGGAAAACGCGATTGCGATGGCGACACCGATTGCTCACAAAGGCTCGACCGCCGGAGCAAAGGTTCAGGCAATGACTGCGTTGGATTTTCTGACTCAGCCTGAACTGGTCAAGCAGGCCTGGGATTATTTCAACAACGTCCAGACCAAAGACATCAAGTATCAGCCGCTGATTAATCCGACCGACAAGCCCGCTGTTGATCTGAACAAAGAGAAAATGGAAAAGTTCGCGCCTGAGTTGAAGAAGTTCTACTTCGATTCGACGAAGTACAAAACTTATCTGGAACAACTCGGTATTCAGTATCCGACCGTCAGGAAGTAAGTTCAGAGTTCACGCTTCAGCGTGTTTTTAGCCAGCCACGCTGAAGCGTGAACTCTAAACGCTTAAACCCAGCCGCCTGATTTCGAGCTTTCAAAAACTGCCTCGATCACTTTCATGTTCGCCACAGCGTCTTCCAGCGGCGTAGGCACAGCCGTGTCGTTCAACACTGCCAGCGAAAATTGATCGAACTCAATTGTGTATTGGTCGCAAATGTCGAAGACGATTTCTTCGATCTTGTCGCCTTGCTGATGCCACATTCGGCTAGGTTTGTCCGGTGGAGCATTAAACGGGATTTCGATCTCGACTCGACCTTCTGTGCCAAAAATATTGACTCGCTGATATGGCGTCAACTGAGTCGAGCAAGTGAACGTCGCCGTGCCGTTGCCGAAATCCAGAATGCCAGAAGCCAGCCGGTCGGTTTGAAACTGCGGATCGAAATCGGCGATGCCTAAGACTCGTTTCGGTTCCGCGCCGAAGATAAAGCGCGACAGCGAAACGTTATAACAGCCAATGTCCATCATGCCTCCGCCGCCGATGTCTGCTTTGTTGCGGATGTTGTTGGCGTCAGTGTTGAAGTAGGAAAAGAAGGATTGAATTGTACGAAGCTGGCCGATCTTGCCTTCGTCCACAATTTGTTTGGCGCGCTGCCATTGCGGATGCAGCCGGTACATAAACGCTTCCATCACTTTCAGCGTCGGATGTTGTTTGGCGGCGTCAACCAGTCGTTGGCCTTCGGCGGAACTCAGGCCAATCGGTTTTTCGCAAAGCACGTGCTTGCCAGCCCGCAAAGCCTTGATTGACCAATCCACGTGCAAGTGATTCGGCATTGGATTGTAGATTGCGTCAATGTCAGTGTCGGCCAGCAACGCTTCATACGAGCCATAAGCTTTGGGAAAGCCGAAACGCTTTGCTTCCTCCTCGGCTTTGCTCAAATCGCGCGAAGCAATGGCGGTGATTTCTGCGTGCTGGCAATGTTTGACTGCCGGAATAATTTTGTTTTGGGCGAACTTGGAAGTGCTCAGCACTCCCCAACGAATTTTGTTCATTCTTCTTTTGCCTCTTCTTTTTTATCGGATTGGTAAGCTTGCCAGCCTTTTTGCCAAACGTAGCCTTCCAAGCCGGAAAAGTTTTTCTTGTAATCGTAAAACGAAGGTCCTCGGTAAACGTAACCGGGATAGTAATAGCGGCAGCCAATTTCTTGCGAATAACGAATGGCCTGAAGAATCATAAAAACGCCAAGGCTGCGTTTGGACTCTTCAGGTTCAAAGATCGCGTAAACCGATGAAGTCGAAGTTTCGCCAACATCCAGAAAGCTGACTCCGATCAGGCGGTCTTCCTCAAACACCGCAATTTCCCGATTTGTGCAGGGCGTATCAGCCGGGCTGTCCGACAGAAAATCGAAGATCGTATCCGGCACGTTGTGATTGAACCGTTGTTTGTGGCGATGAAAAAGCTCTTGCTTGAATTCGTCAATGAACGATGGACGTATGACGACTTTCAGATCGCGGTTTCTATTCAGCGCACGTTTCTGGCTTCGCGATGGTTTGAACTTTGAAAGCTCGACTCTTACCGGAACCACAGTTTCGGCTTTGCCCTGGTTGTAGGCAATAGAGTAACGAAAAAAGTATTCGCCGAAATGACGCCAACCTTGCGCCCAGAGCTTGTCCATACGCCATGGTTCTGCGTGGTGGAGCAGAAAATACTCGTTGATGAAACCGGTCGTCATTTCTTGAGCAAAAGTTTAGCGCATTCGTGGCCGCTGAAAACTGCGCTTTCAATGGTTGCGGGTAAATCGGTGTCAGTCCAATCTCCAGCCAGAAAAAAACTCTCAAACTGGGTTTGTTGCTTTGGACGTAGCAGAGCCGTGCCAACTGTGTGAGACAGCGTCGCGTCGTGTTCGCGCACGACAAAAGCATGAACTGGTTGCTGATTTCTGGCGGCAGGGAAGAAGCGATTCATTTCGCCGATGGCCAATCCAATCAGTTCTTCTTTGTTAAGCCGGGCAGCTTCGTGAGCGCCGCTGATGACCAGCGCCAGATGTTGATGCCCGCTCTGGCTGCCGCCGGAAATTGCATTTTTATTGAAAACCCATTCGATACGCGAATTCAACAAACCCGTAAACTCAACATCTGTAACAGGTTCAGAGTACCAAAGATTTATGGAAACAATCGGAGCCGATTTGAACTCAAGCGCAGGTTTGAGGCTTGGAGTGGCTGCAATTTCAGTTGGAAGCATTTTTCCGAGCGCAAAATATGGCACGGCACTGATAATTGCTTCAGTTTCAATTCGCTCGCCAGTTTTCAATTTTAAGGCTACGGCGCGAGCATCATTGAATTCAATTTGCTCGACTTCGGCATTAAGCCGGACTTCGCCGCCACGAGCTTCGATAAATCGGCGGGCGTCATCTGTATAAAGCTCGCTCAGGCCGACTTTTGAAATCACCATCGTCGAATCTTTTCGGGTGTGCATAAAAGCCTGATCCAGCACGCGAGCGAACATATCGGCTGAAGCCAGGTCTGGCCTTTCGTTGAGCGTAGCCAGCGCCACCAAGTCCCAAAAACGGTTTTGCATCTTTTCAGTCTGGCCCAGTCGCGTCAGCCATTCGCGAACGGTGACGTTGGCCAGGGAAGCTCGATTACCATTCAGTCGTCGCAATTCCAGGCCGACTCGTAAAGCATTGATTCGGTCTTTCCAGCCAATGGTTTTCAGCCTGGACAGTCCCGCCAACAAATGAATCGGTGCTGGAAGTGAAGGACATTTGAAACTGGCGTGGGATGGTTTGCCGTCTGGCGACTGACCTAGAAAATCAACTTGCGGATTTTGCTGAAACTTCAGTTTGTTCAGAGAGCCAATTTTCCCCAAAAAACTCAGGGTGTGATGGTAACAACCCATCATCAAATGCTGGCCATTATCAACCGTGTCACCTGTGGTTTTGTCTTTGAATGAATAAGCGCGCCCTCCCAGAAATGCTCTGCGTTCCAGCAGTAGAACTTTTACGTCTTGTTCGGCAAGTTCAACAGCGGCGGCCAGGCCGGCAAATCCTCCGCCAATGATGGCGACGGGAAGGCGAATAGGTGAAGCGACTTGGCGGCTGGGCGACTGGGCGATTCTGGAATTGACTGGCTCAGTCATCGCCGCGTCCTCCATTTTTCTTGCCTTCCTGTCGCTGAGTGGCTCGCGCCCATTCTCGCAAAGCAATGTAAAATCTTTCAGGTCTGTGCAGTCGGATTTGATGATTGAAAACGTCGTAACCCACGTGTTCGATCTGTTCCAGCAGCCTGAAGTAAATCTTTCCCATCGTCAGCGCGGCAGTCAGGGTTGGTACGTCGTCCTTTGGCAGCAATTTCTCAGCTTTTTGGTAATAGCTTCGGGCGCGATCGCATTCAAACTTCATCAACGCGCGAAAATTGTCGTTGACTCGGCAATTAAGCAAATCGTCTTCGCTGTAACCAAAGCGGCGCAAATCTTCCTGCGGCAAATAAAAGCGCCCACGGTCAGCGTCTTCTTTAATGTCACGCAAGATGTTCGTCAATTGAAGCGCAATCCCAAGATTGATTGCGTATTCCCTGGTTTGCGGCAGGTGATAAGTGAAAATTTCTATGCACATTAACCCGGTGATGCTGGCTACGCGGTAGCAGTATTGGTAAAGCTGATCGAAAGTTTCGTAACGATGGATATGTAAATCCATCTCGCAACCGTTGATCATTTCTTCAAAATACTCTTTTGGCATTGGGAAATGCTCAAGCACCCATTGCAATCTTTCGGCAATGGGAATAGCTGGCCGACCATCATACAGGCTCTCAATTTCGGCTCGCCATTTGTCCAACTCCAATTTGGCTCTTCCTGTTGAGTGAGTGCTCACTTCGTCTTTAGATAGGTCGTCAACTACATCGTCAACCGCTCGGCAAAACGAATAAACGTCAATTATGGCCTCGCGTTTCAGCTTTGGCAGGAAGAGAAAGGAGTAGAAAAAATTCGACTGAATAGTTTTGGAAAACCTGCGCCGGAAATTTCGTGTGCGGTCGCGCAGGTGCCAGGGAGTGAAGTGAATGCTTTTAAGTGTTGCGGCTTCCATTTTATGTAAATGTTTGGATATGGCAGCGACCGCGACTTGGGAGGCTGGCGCGTCGCCCTTGAGTGCTCATTATTGTTTTGAATTTTTCTGACGGGCAGAGAATAACAATAGTTTTGTTTGAAGAACAAGCAGCAGGTTTTCTATTTGTGAGAACAGAAAACTGAAACCGGTCTTGAGGCAGGCGGGTATTGTTGAATTGCCACAGAATGACAGCTATGCTGCCCGCGGTTTTGGCGACCGCCACAACCGACAACTCCAAAATCAGGCAAATTCATTCCACAGAAACGAGAAACTACGAACTAAAGGAGTCACCATTTATGAAGAGTCTATTCAAGACATGCTGCGCAATCCTGCTCTTTCTGAGCGGTGTAGTTTTTGTCAGCAAATCGGTTTCAGCTCAAGACCCGCCCGCAGGCGCCCCACCCGCTGCAACCCAGGAACGCCCGGCTGGTTTTCCGGGTGCTAGCCGCGAGCCTGAAATCAGGCCTTATGATCGTGTCATCACAAAAGATGCCAAATCCGATGACGGCATATTCACTGTTCACAAGATCAAAGAAAAAGTCTATTACGAAATACCGAAGAAAGAACTCGGCAAAGAGTTCCTGTGGGTTAGCCAGATTGCCAAAACTACGCTCGGAGTTGGTTACGGCGGACAGGCGATGGGCAATAGAGTCGTCAAGTGGGAGCGACACAACAATCGGGTTTTGCTGAGGAACGTTTCTTACCAGGTGGTCGCCGATCCCAAGCAACCGATTGCCAAAGCGGTTCAGGCTTCGAACAATGACGCGATCATCAAATCGTTTTTCATCGAAGCTTTGGGCAAAGACGAATCAGTCGTTATTGATGTGACCAGTTTATTCAATACTGAAATCACTGAGTTCAGCGCCAAAACTCGTTTGCGCGCGCGGATTTTCGATGCATCTCGTTCATTCATCGAACGTGTTGTTTCCTTCCCGACCAATATCGAAGTCGAAGCAACACATACTTTCAGTAATCCGGCTGAAACGACCGGCGGCGGTGGCGGAGCCCCAACTCCTCCCAATCCTTTTCTTGGGGCTGGAATGGGATCGGGCAGCGCTTCTGTCGTGATGCATTATTCGATGGTCAAGCTGCCGGAAAACCCAATGATGCCGCGTGAATTCGACGAGCGCGTAGGGTACTTCACAGTTCGTCAAATGGATTACGGAAAAGATGAGCATCGTGCGCCCCAGCGCACTTATATCGCTCGCTGGCGGTTGGAAAAGAAAGACCCGAACGCCGCTTTGTCAGAGCCGGTTAAACCGATTACTTATTACGTTGACCCGGCTACACCGACCAAATGGGTGAAGTACATCATGCAGGGCATTGAAGACTGGCAACCTGCCTTCGAAGCTGCCGGTTTCAAAAAAGCCATCATTGCCAAGGAAGCCCCAAAAGATGATCCAGACTGGTCGCCAGAGGATGCACGATATTCGGTTGTTCGCTGGCTACCTTCGACAATCGAAAACGCATCGGGGCCGCATGTCTCTGATCCGCGCACTGGCGAAATTTTGGAATCCGATATTCAGATGTATCACAACATTCTGAACTTGCAACGATCATGGTACTTCACGCAAGTTGGCCCACTGGATCCGCGAACTCACAAATTTCCCTTCCCAGATGATTTGATGGGCGAATTGCTGCGATTCGTGGTCGCTCACGAAGTTGGTCACACGCTCGGTTTTCAGCACAACATGAAGGGAAGTTCGATGTATCCATTCGAGAAAATCCGTGACCCTAAATGGTTGAAGGAAATGGGACATACGCCTTCGATCATGGATTATTCTCGTTTCAATTATGTGGTTCAGCCTGAGGACAAAATCCCAGTCGAAGACTTAATTCCCAAAGTCGGCCCATACGATAAATGGGCTACGATGTGGGGTTACAAACCGATTCCAGGAGCCAAGACCCCAGAAGACGAAAAGAAGACTTTGAACGAATGGGCACTTGAGCAGGACAAAACCCCATGGCTGCGCTTCATGACTGCCAAAGCTCGCGGAGCCGACCCAGGCGAGCTGACCGAAGCTGTCGGCGACGCAGATGCCGTAAAGGCATCTGGACTGGGTTTGAAGAACCTGAAGCGAGTCGCTGATTTGCTGATGACTGCGACGACTACTCAGAAGGGCGAGCCATACAGCGATCTGGAAGAAGTTTATGGCAGTATGGTTGGCCAATGGCGGCTGGAAATGGGGCATGTGACGGCAATCGTCGGTGGATTCCAGACTCAGCAAAAACACATCGGTCAAGACGGGGTGTTGTTCACTCCAATTTCGAGAGAGCGTCAGGCCGAAGCCGTGAAATTTCTGAGCGACAATGTGTTTGCCACGCCAACCTGGATGTTGCGGCCTGAAATTTTGCGTCGCATTGAAGTCAACGGTTCACTGGATCGCGTCAGGATGGCCCAGCAGATAACACTGTCACAATTGCTGAATTCATCTAGATTTGCTCGTCTGACCGAACAAGAGGCGATGGACGGAGATAAGGCTTACCGCCCTGTGGATTTCCTGGCCGATGTTCGCAATGGTGTCTGGGGAGAGTTAAAAGGGACTGTGGCGATAAAGGTTGATGCTTATCGTCGAAACCTTCAACGGGCTTATATTGACTTAATGGGTGACAAGCTAAATGGTCGCACCCCTGTGACAGACGATCAGCGTCCATTCATTCGTGGAGAGCTTCGTGCTTTGAACGCGGATGTAGCCAAAGCCATAACTCGGACAACAGATCGTGCCAGCCGCATGCATTTGGAGGATGTTCGAGATCAAATTGCCAAGATCCTCGATCCCAAATTTGCAGCTCCAGCGCCTGCTGCATCTGGTTTGCAAGTGTTGTTTGGCAGGTTTGGTATTGACGGAGAAGAGTCAGATGAAACACTGAGTTGTTGGCCTGATTATTCTCTAAGGGTTAAGCGTTAAGTTTTATATTTTCGCTTGGTTCAATGATGAAAGCCGCGTTTTTTGGATGCATCGAAATGATTGCATACTAAAACGCGGCTTTCTACCCTTTGGCTAGGGGACGTACCTGTTTAGAAAACTATTTGCCGACCTGACTTTTTCAGAGAGTTCAGCATTTTGACAACTTCTAGGAGATGCTGAAGTTCTTTCAAATAAGCGTTCAACATTTGTTCAGCATCTTCTACCAACCCGGCTTTTGCATAACGAACAGCCAGAGCCAACAACCCATCGGGTCTTTAACTGGTAGATAGCATCCTGAACCAGTTTCACCACTGCGGCTAAAACTTTGAACTCCGCGTGACTGCGAATGCGATTAAACCATTACGTATATTTCTTCGCCATCTTTGTCGAGTGCGACAATTTGCCAGGTGTAACTGTGTCCCGGCTCAAGCGGAGAATCGAACTTGTAATCTGTTCCTTTAACAATGTGGCTTGGCAAGGTAGTGCCCAGAGTGCAAAAATCAACAACTTTTACTCTGTATTCCACTGTCCCTGCCAATGGTTCCCATCTCAATGTAGGGCGATCTTCTCTTACTACCTGGGCCGCCGGACTTAATAAGGCAGCAAGAGCCTTTGCTCCCTCCCATCAATGTACCCTGGTTTTTCCCCGAAAGCTGCTCAAACCATTTACGAGTTTCATCCGGTATTTCAATTACGCCTTTTGTAAAAGCACTGCTTAATAACTGGTGTTCGGCAGGTAAAACTCCGGAAAAATCTATTGAGGAAATGGATGAAGTGTTGTTCACGCCTTTACTAGGGGAAGGGATAGGCGATGAAGGCGGCGAAATGTTGACCGCGGGTGAACCAGATGAATTTGATTGGTCAGTCGAGGTTGAATCGGGAGTGAGTTTGGCTGTTTCGTTTCCAAAGTTATCCGACCATCCTGGGAAAAAACAAAAGTATGATACTAACGTCATTATTGTCAGCACGGCTATAAGCTGTGCCGTCCGAAAAACCCATGGGCGATGTATCGTCTTCACGTTGGCAGAAACCCATTTTGGAAATGTTATCCAACCAAATTTCTCTGCCTTTCCTTCTTTTAGGCTAGGCAAGTTTTGAGGCTCAAGTTGATGGGCAAAGGCTTCCATTTCCTTGGCCTCAATCAAACAGATTGAACACCAAGCCAGATGGCTGCTGACGATTTCAGCATCAACTTTATTAAGTTTTCCGTTGATAAAATCTGAGAGATGTTCGATGTCTAGATGCTCAATAGTTTGCTCTGTGATATTGGCAAAATCGAATTGGATGGCGTTGAAAACTGATTTTAGTTTTTCTGAATCGCCAATTTGCTCGCGGCATTTTGAGCAATCAGCGAGGTGTACATCGGCAAAGAACCGCTCACTTCCTTTAAGTGAGTTTTGCCGATAACGCTCAATAGTTTCTATTGATAGGTGTTCTGTCATAATCTCTTTCCACCGGCTTAAGATGCCCAGTTAGTGAGGGAATTACCATTTCTGGTTAAAGATGCCTCAACTGAAATAACAATTGGTTCAAAAACAGTGAGTTAACAGTAGTTAGGTAGATTGGGGTAAGCAGTCTCCACACGAAATTTGTCGTTTAGGTTGGTTATGATTTGTGTTTCGCTGGTTGTTTCAGGATTTTGCCTGATCGCCGAGCCAATCTTTCGCGAGCGGATTTTCTAAGATTTATTACCGTTTGATTCGGTAGCCCCCCCAACATTAAGCCAATCATAGTGTCTTTAAGTGGGAGTTCATCCCAGATACCTTCAAGTTCCTCAACTCTCATTTCTAACGCTTGGGCGATTTCTTTTGGTGACGCAATTTGGCAAAGAGGGAGGGCTTTGATTAGACCGTCTCCATCGCTGTCTTTCAAATTCAGTAACAATGCGCGGCGCTGTAGAATAGGTAAGTCCTTGATTTCGTTCCACAGTATTTTCAGATATTCACGCCGCTCGAATTCAAGTGTTTGATCGCCGGAGACTTGCTCAGTTATGGATGTGTCCATGTCGTCATCTTGCCAATTGTTGTTGGGGAGGTCTTTTATTCCAAGTAAGTTGGCGATAATTTCTACTAACAGGTTAATTTCAATTGGCTGATCTATCCACTCAAAGAGCTTTCTCAGCAATTGATCAATTGGTGTTTTATTGAGCGAATTTCCGTCAAATTTGGCGGATACAAAAGCTTGCGAACCCTGTCGCAATTCATCCAATGCCTTGTTGTTTCTGTCTGTTTGGTTGACACCGCTCCACTGAGTGAACCCGGCCAATTTCCGACTGGCAAGTTTCGCGGAATGTTCCTCCCACAAATCAAATTCTTTACGCGATTTGATCAAATGCAGGAGCTGTCTTTTCAGCTTTGTCCACAGAGGATACTTTTTGCGCAGGTAATTGTTGTAAACATTGTAGGTAATCTTGGCGACAAAATCTTCAAAAGAGATGATGGCGTAATCTTCTGGATTTGTTCGCAGTAAATTCAGATAGGCAATCAATTTGACAAGCGAATCCTGATGCAAGTCTTCTGCGTCTGCATATTCTGTTCGGCTTGATTCTGCGTTTTGATATGGCTTGAGCTTCGCGCCAATGATTTTGTTAATCAATGGCGCAGCATGATCTTTAACTAAATTATCCAACAAATCCTGATATTGCTGGTCATTTGCGCCAACTAAAGGCAGAAGTCGGATATCAATCTTTGGATGAGTAGGTATCAGGGGAACCGTTTCCTGTTTTCTATATTCCAGTCAATTTCTATTGGTTTTACTATTAATCACTTTCGTAAGGTCTGTTCCAATAAGTCTGCACTTTGAGCGTTAGGGCGCGAGTCCAGTTATTAGGGCAGCCATCTTTTCTCAAAAAAGTATTGCTCGTGTTTTTAGAGGGTTAATTGGGTACAGGCGAAGCATACTTGATGACTTCGAGCACAGGCAATAGAAACTATATGTTTCAGGTTTCGCTCATTTCGATCCACTGCACTATTCCCTCCAAAGCTTGATACTGAAACAGCTTTTCCAGCAAAGCTTCAACGTTTGAATCAACGACAATCAAGTTTCGGTAATTCGGCAGAATAAAACCCTCGCTTACTGCTCGGTCAATCATGGTTAGCAGCGGGTCGTAATAACCGGCTGTATTAAGCAAGCCAATCGGCTTTTGATGAATCCCAAGCTGTCCCCAGGTGATAATTTCCAGTAATTCTTCGAAGGTACCAAAGCCGCCGGGCAGGGCAATGAAGGCGTCGGAAAGCTCTGCCATCATAGCTTTACGTTCGTGCATAGTGTTGACGATGCGCATGTTCGCCGCAGGGTGCGCGCGTTCTTTGGTTGCCAGAGCGTATGGAATGACGCCTGTGACTTCGCCTTTGGCTTCAATTACTGAATCGGCGACCGCGCCCATTAACCCGATTCCGCCTGCGCCGTAAACCAGCCCGATTCCCTGGTTCGCCATGGCTTTCCCCAGCGCCTTAGCCTGGGCTACGTAAACTTCCTGCTTCCCTTTACTCGATCCGCAAAATACGCAGATGCGTTTGATTTTTTGTGTGCTCATTCGTTTTAGTTGGCCTCCATAACCAAATTGTTCGCGGCATATTGCCTCTTTCTTGGCTGAGCTTAAAGCCTCGCAGGCCCAAAATCGCAAACTTGATTTAAGCCAAGTCATCGTTTACTTTTCTGGCCGTTGCCCTCACTGCTGCATAAATCCACAAAACGTTTCTGAGGTTTTTATTCAATGAGCAAAGCTAAGACTAATCAAAAAGGTAAAGTTGCTGTAGTTACGCCTGATACCAGCAAGCGCAAGTTTGTTGCTTTGGGGCTGGGCGGACTGGGCGCAATTGCCGTAGGAGGAATAGGTTATCAAGCTGGTTGGTTCGGGTCTTCTTCAACGACTGCTTTGCCAGCAGCCTCGCCGACACCGAATCTGGCAACAGGTAAGCCGCTGCTACCTGTGACGCTTGAGGCAAATTATCAGAACGCGTTGCGCGCAGCTGACGACATTCTCAATCATTATGCTCGTGAACTTAATACTCCTTCGCCTTTGATTCACTGCGTTCGCGCTTTTGGCAAAAACTTTAAGCTCAACGATGGTTCCTCTACAGTAGATTTTTTATGTTCGAGATTTGCAGCCGAGAAAGAAGTCGGCGGCAAGCGTTACGTTTATTTCACGCGCGAAGCCGAAGTTCACGGCAACAGTTTCCTCAAAACAATGCTGGAAGCCGGAGTCAGTCAGGATCAGCCAATTACGGTCGGCGGTAACCGTTACACGCTCAAAGACCTGGGCGAAAGTGCCAAAGCTTTGTTTCGATTCGATCCGCAAAACTTTGATCGTTACGAGCCAGGCTTGTTGGGACAGCATTTGCCCTGGGGATTAATCGCCTTCTCAATTTTGGTTTCACCGACTCAGTCGAGTTGGACGAACGCTTACGGTGAAACTATCAATTTGCCCGATGTCATTGATCGCACTTTGACGGTTTACGAAGGAGTCTGTTCCGACATTGAACACACTGTTGGTCAGGGAGAGTTGGAGTCTCTGGATTTTCGCCAGGCGATTGCCAAATACAGTTGCGCGGGGATGCACAACGTTTACGGCTACTTTTCGTGCCTGAATCACGGATACACCGGCAACAATTTGCAGGCTCGTTTGGGCAAGTTGCTGGACAACGTGTTACTGCGTTTGAAAGGAGATTCTCAGGCGATTGATCGCGAAGCTGATGCTGCCAAAGCCGACCCGAATGTTCTAAACAATCTGGCCGTCGAGGGAAAAGGAGGCAAGTTGGCTTCCAAAGGAGCGGCCCCGGCGAACACACTGGAAGTCATGCGCTATCGTTTTCAGGTCAGGATGCTTGGCCACGCGCTGGAAGCGATTAACTACGCACAGTTGCACAAGCTTTTCACGCTAACTCCGGCTCAAAAAGGGCGTTTGCTGGCTGGCGAACAGCTACTTTATGAATATCTGGTCAAGCTCAGAGCAACCGACTTAGAGCCTCACATGAATTGGTACAGCAAATCAGTCAGTGATTTGGTAATCGCTGTCGCACATGCTTCGCGGGCTATGAAGTTGCTGACTCCGCAAAACCCCGACACGGTTGCCTGATCCAAAGTAGACTGTAGTCAGTAGACAGTAGGTTTTGATGACTTATTCATATCGTTACAAATTGCTTTTGATTGCCGGGTTATCGTGCTGTCTTTGGAGTTGTGTCAAAGCTCAAAATGCGCCGATCAAGTCGCTGCCGATTTATGAGCCTTGCCCGGCATTGATTGCTGGAACGGCTCAGGATGACGCGGTTTCTAAATCCATCGCAATATTGAAAAGTCAGGATGCCAAGGCTCGCATTCAGGCTACACAACAATTGAGCAAAGCCTGTGACAAGCGGGCAACCGATCCATTGCTGGACTTGCTCAGCGACCCTGAAACTTCTGTGCGTGTTGCTGCTGCCGAAGCTCTGGGCAGGCTGGGCGATCAAGATTCGATTCAACCTATGATGGATTTGGTGGGCACTCAGAACATCGAGGTTAAAACGGCCATGACCAGCGCATTTGCCTCTTTTCCAGGTTTCAAGGGGAGAAACTCTGTCGTCAATCAGATCGCTAATCCAAGCGGGGCTGACATCACTGACGAAGCCGATATGCGTTTGCGATGCCAGGCTATTTTGACCGCCTGCCAATTGAAAGATGTCAGCCATTCGCGCAAGTCAATTTTGTTTTTGTATGGCTTTCTGGAAAGTCAGCACGCCAACATTCGAGCTTTGGCCGAACAGACGCTGATGGAATTGAAAAACACACGCAACGGCGAAACTGAGATGATTGCAATTCTTAAGCAGAACAATAATCCGGTGCTTCGTCGTTGGGCTGCGACCTGGATTGGCAAAATTGGCTTTACCGGCGCGCGTGAGGCCTTGCAGGAAGTCGCGGTCAGCGATTCAGATGCGCAGGTTAAACAGCTCGCGGCTGAGGCGCTGAAGAAGCTTTCGCAATGAATTTTGGTTCTTTTGGCAGCTTGAAGCCGCTGTGCTAAGCTGCGCCCTCTTTTCACATCACATCAAAAAATAGTTGAAGCAAAACAGTCTGCCAGATTGTTTGCTTTTTGGAGAAACAGCTTTGAGCGTTCTGGTTGATAAAAACACTCGTCTTATTGTTCAAGGTCTTACCGGTAAAGAAGGAACTTTTCACGCCCTGCAAATGCGAGATTACGGCACAAACATTGTTGGCGGAGTGACACCAGGCAAAGGTGGCTCTACTCATGAGGGCTTTCCGGTCTTCAACACAGTTGCCAATGCAGTCAACGATGCGGGGGCCAACGCTACTGTAATTTACGTTCCGCCGCCGTTTGCTGCCGACGCGATTATGGAAGCTGCCGATGCAGGTGTTGATTTGATCGTTTGCATTACTGAAGGCATTCCGGCGTTGGATATGGTCAAGGCATTTCATTACGTTCAGGCGCGCGGAGTTCGGTTGATCGGCCCAAACTGTCCCGGTGTGATTTCCCCAGGTAAATGCAAAGTCGGGATTATGCCTGCCCGAATTCACCTGGAAGGCAGAGTCGGCGTGGTTTCACGTTCTGGCACGTTGACTTATGAAGCCGTTGGGCAATTGACGGCGCTCGGCATAGGCCAGTCCACCTGCATAGGAATTGGAGGCGACCCGGTTATAGGCACGACTCAGCGCGATGCCGTTGAGTTGTTCAACAACGATCCTGATACCGATGCAATTGTGATGATTGGTGAGATTGGCGGAAGCGCCGAAGAAGAGGCCGCCGAATTCATCCAGGCCAACGTCAAAAAACCTGTTGTCGGATTTATCTGCGGCCAGACCGCGCCTCCGGGACGCCGAATGGGGCATGCTGGAGCGATCATTTCCGGCGGCAAAGGCACAGCCGATGAAAAGATGAAAGCGATGACCGCCGCGGGCATTCACGTTGTCAGCAGCCCGGCAGACATTGGAGCAAAGGTCAAAGAAGTTTTGGGATAAATGTTTGGAGTTCACGCTTTAGCGTGTTTATTTCCGTGCCTACACGCTGAAGCGTAAACTCTGAATCTTATGGTTTGGGAAGCACCATCCGCCAATTTGAAAGTACCTGCCGGTACATTTCTTCAGCCCGCTGTTTTTCTCCAAGCGAAGCATAAATCCCCGCCAACAGACTGAGCGTGGCTGTTTCGCGACCGCGATCTTTTAATTCCCGCCAAATTGTCAGAGCCTCTTCAAGTTGAGTTCGCGCCGGAACTTTTTCATTCAACAGGAAGTTCGTTTCGGCAAGTCCCGTCAACGTGATCGCAATTCTGGCTTTATCGTTCAGCGAACGCGCAAGCGGCAAAGCCAACAAATAAAAATCTTTCGCAAGTTTCTGATTTCCCTGGGTTTGATGAAGCAGTCCGATGTTGCCGAGCGTGACAATTTCGCCGCGCCTGTCTCCAACTTCCCGACGAATTTTCAGCGATTGCTCAAAGTTTTCCAGGGCTTTGACCCAATCCCCAGAACTGACATGCAAGCTGCCCAGGTTGTTAAGCGTAGCGGCCTCGCCGCGTTTGTCGCCGCTTGCCCGGCGTAGCGGCAAGGCCTCCAGATAAAATTTCAGGGCTTGATCTTTTTGGCCGATTGACTGGTGGAGGCTGGCCAGATCGTTGAGCGTGGTTGCTTCGCTTCGTTTGTCATTCAGTTCGCGCCACAGCGGCAGAGACTTGGAGTAATACTCGATTGCAGTTGGCTTATCACTCAAAGCGTCAGCAACAAAGGCCAGGTTGCTAAGCGAAACTGCTTCGCCGCGTTTGTCACCGACTGCGCGCCAAAGCGGCAGGGCATCGCGGAATAGATTGGCTGCCAGAGGCAATTGACCGCCGCGCGCAGCCAGCCCGCCCAGGCTGTTCAGCGCCGAAGCTTCGCCGGTTTTGTCCTGCGCCTGCTGCCAGTAAGTAATAGAACGCTGGTAATGTTCAAAAGCTTTTTGCGATTGTCCTTGCTCTTCATACAGCTTTCCAAGGTTGAAAAGGGTCGCAGCTTCGCGTCCGGCTTTGTCGCCAGAAGTATTGATTCGCCTTGTTAAACTGGCGGTTTCAACGATCAGCCTTGCTTGAGTAAAGCAGTCCTGAGCCTGTTTGTTGTCGCCGATGGAATTGTAAATACGCCCAAGCTGCGTCAACGCTGCCGCTTCGTTTGTGCGATTGCCGGCTGCTCGCCAAAGCGCCAGGGATTGGTGGTAATAGCTAATTGCCTGCTGACGGTCGCCGAGCGAGTTGGAGATAAAAGCAAGTTGATTCATTGAATCTGCCATTTCTGCCGGATCGCTCAAGGTTCCAGCCGCGCGCCATAAACGTAACGACTCTTCATATTTTAGAGACGATTCTCGCAGGGCAGAAGCTGTTCCTTGTGAGCGCAAAGCTTCGGCTTCGCGCTGAAGTATTTTCGCCTGTTGCCGACTGTATTCGGCTTTGATCGCAACGGCTTCAGATCCAATGTTAGCCGTCAGGTTGTTTTCAGATTTGCCAAAGCGCGGCACGTTGATTCGATAAGAGTAATCATAAAGTCCTTCAATCGGCGCAGGGGATGGTTTCGGCAAAATGATGCGGAATGAGCCGATCTGCGGTAACTGATTTGATTGGTTGACCTTATCAGACGATTTACCTGGCACTTGAGTCTGGGCTGGCGAGATTGAACAGAGCATCGTCACAAGCAAAATGCTTGTGAGAAAGCGATTAGATTTATGGTTCGACTGCTCTTTCATTTTTGCGAGCGTGATTGTCTGGTGATTGCCAGGTTGAAAAACGCAGTGCGAGGATGGCACGAGTTTGGGAAGGAAAACAAGCAGAAGGGCAGTTCGCAGCCTCTGCGATTTTTTGTGGCTGCGAACTGCAACAGGCGAAACAAGTTATTGCGAGCCTAGCCGTAAAACCAGACCTGTCGAAAGGCGGAAATTGTGCTGTGACTCGTCGTTAAATCGCGTCAGCACATAATCTGCCTGGAAAAGTCGTATGGCCAGATTGTCAATAATCTTGGCGTCAAGGCCTCCGCCGACTGCCATGGCAAAGGCTGAATCTTCGACTTTGACTTTGCCAAGTGGCGTGAAAGTCGAAACATGAGATCGCGCCGCGCCAAGTAGAACATGCCCAAAAGGTTGAAGCATTTTATGTTCGCGGTAAGTAAAGCGCGGACCGACCAGGAACAAGTAAGCACTAAGGTCGCCTCTCACTCCTGGTGAAAGAGTCGCCGTATCGTAATGCCCGCTGAAGTCCGCGACGATACCGGCATACTTGGTAAAATTGATGGCGGCTGATGCGTTCCAACCATGCAGGTCAAGACCTCCATCGTCGTCGTCCGCACGAAGATATGAATACCCGCCGAATATCTCGGCTTTCGGCGCACTCTGAGCTTGTCCTGCCAAAGGCAAAATGAGCAGAAGCGCCGCCACAAAAAACAACTTGCGCATTGTTTCCTCCTAAATTGGCTTTCCGGTGAATGGCCGTGAGAGCCGGTAATTGGGGGGCGGAATTAAGAAGCTATTGGCTTTATCAGAAAGCTGTTGTTGAAGTTATCAGGTACGGGGTAAGTAATGGGCGGGCGTATGATAAGCGATTAGATTAGGATTGCAACCAGCAATTTGCTTTGGGCTGATTTGCCATCGTTGGTCAAAACAGAGTTGGCTTTGTAAAATGCTGCAGCATCGAAAAAGTGGCGCGATGTTTGACGAATGACATTGCTGAAGATGCGTCAACGGCCAACACTCACAAATTTATGCTCCGATTGATTATCCAAAACAGCACACATTCCGGCCAGCAGCTTTACCTTGATCCGAACAAGTCGAGTTGGATATTGCTAGGGCGAAGTGAGGAAAGCGTTCTTAGATTTGCCGAGCCGAGCGTTTCGACACGACACGCCATCATTTCAACTGAGCGCGGTGAATTTTTTTTGCTGGATCAAGATAGCACCAACGGAACTTTTCTAAACGGTCAGCGCGTTCGCACCTCGAAACTTGCCACCGGAGACGTGATCGAGCTGGGGTCATTCGGGCCGCGATTGCAAGTTGTTATTGACGATGAAGCCTCCAGCTCCGAAAGCAAGGCGGACGCAGAGACACAGCCTCAGTTTGACGACACTGCGCGAGTTCGTTCAGCTCAGACCGTGCAGTGGACGATTCGCGAAGCAGCACAAACCATAGGGCTTTACAATCCACACCACGATTCAGGCGACGTTCCGCCTCCGGTCGGAGTCGCTGCGCTGTCCCTTTTTTGCGCTGTGCTGGGGATCATCGTACTAGCTCTGACTTTTCTGAATTACGGATTATCTGTTTCAATTACGGCAGGGCTGACTGCCTTTATTCCGGCGCTGATTTATCTGGGTATTTTTTTGTGGCTTGATCGTTACGATCCGGAGCCTATTAAGACATTGGCTTTCGCATTTGCCTGGGGAGCCGTAGTGGCGATTTTTGTTTCCAGTATTTTCAATGGAATCTTCAA
>JBGAPB010000029.1:0-27565 GCA_044221525.1 Blastocatellia bacterium
CCAGGTTTCGATCACAGTGCGCCAGCGAAATGGAATTCCGTAAAGCTTCAACTCGTAATCAATCAGGGCGTTGGTGGCCATTTGTATCGGTCTGGGCGTTGTAACGCGAAACTTCAAAAAAGGAGGAGTGATTTGTTCCAGGTTGAATGCGTCGCAAAAGAAAGCAAAGGTTTCAGTGCGTGAACGCGGAATAATTTGTTCGCGTTCCAGAGTGTAAGTTTTCATAAGTTGCTTATTTCAGGATTGAATCCAGCGCCGGTTGCAGCGTCGGGTATCGGAACTGATAGCCGCTTTCCAGCGCAACTGTCGGGATTACTCGCTGGCTGTCCAGCGCGGCATTGGCCATTTCGCCCATGGCAATTCGCAGCGCGAATTCAGGGACAGGGAAGATCGTCGGACGGTTGAGCGCGTTGCCCAGGGCTTCGGTAAATTCCGCATTGGTTGCCGAGTTCGGAGCAACGCCGTTAATTGGGCCGCTGACCTGATCGTTGAATAGCGCGTGACGGATCAATCCAACAATGTCGTCCAGGTGAATCCACGGAAACCACTGGTTGCCGCTGCCCAGTCTGCCGCCGACTCCGAGTTTGAATGGCAACAGGATTTTTTCCAGCATCCCGCCGTCGCCTAAAACTACTCCGATTCGAGTAAGCACGACGCGCGTTCCCAGTGAACTGGCGGCTTGGGCTTCGCGTTCCCAAGCCGTGCAAATGTCTGGAAAAAAGCCGGTTCCGGGTGCTGAATGTTCGTCAACTTTTTCGTCGCCTCGATTGCCGTAATACCCGACCGCCGAACCGCTGACGAAAACCTTCGGAGCTTGCGCGGCCTTTTTCATTCCGGCGACCAGGTTTCTGGTTCCGATGACACGCGAATCTCGAATGCGGCGTTTTTGCTCTTCAGTCCATCGTTTTCCGGCGACGGGTTCTCCGGCCAGATGAATGACGGCTTCAACGCCAGCCCAAGCTTCGTCTTGCGGAGCCTCTGATTCCGTATTCCAGCGAAAAGCCCTTGAGTTCGGCAGCGCCACCGATTCGGGGCGGCGTGACAGCACGTTGAATTCGTGGCCTTCTTCGGCCAAAACCTTGCACAAGGCTTGGCCGATAAAACCGGTCGCGCCTGTGACCAGAATCTTCATGATCGTAGTTCCTTCAGAAATAGTTCGAGTCCCACCTTTTTAGGCGGAACAGTGACGTTTATGTTGTTAGGGGAAAGAGATCGGCTAACCAATACCTTCCGCCTAAAGGCGACCCTACACGTTTTGTTTTAGCCTTTGAGAGCACTTTGGTCAAAGACTCAAAGATTTCATTTTGAAATGCTTCTATCCGACCTGCCTTCTCAGCTAGAATCGCAATCGTCCGAATCTGAACGGTTGTGATCTCAAACAGCTTTCGCATCAAGTTCAAAATTCATACTCAGGCAGACCTGCTATGAATCCCTGTTAAACCAGAGCGCCCGTTGATGCGCTTAACCACCATCAAACTGCAAATGAAAAGAATAACTCTCTACATTGCCACATTCGTCGCCATCGTCTGCATTTTCTCTCTGATTTTTACCGCCTCGTTCACGGCTGGAGCGCAGCGTCAATCCCAACAGCCAAGGCGGACTCCGCAACAACAACAAGACTTTGATATTCGCGCTGGTTTGTCTCAAACATTGCCCGCTCCACCGGCTGAGATAAAAGCCGCCGAAGCTCAAGGGCGCGAATTGGCTACCGCGCGGAATTCGAGGCTTCGTCGTGAACGCCCCAGCGCGCAAATTCAGTTCAGCAGCCTGACAAACGCTCCCAGCCGCGTTTATAGCTTTACGCAGGATTTGACCCAGCCGACCTCCGATGTCGAAGCCGGAGCCAGATACTTTTTGAAATCCAACAGCGATCTTTATCGTCTGGCCGACGACGAAGTTGACGGTTTGCGCGTGGCGCGTCGTTACCAGACGGATCACAACGGTGTGACGCATCTTCTTGTGCAGCAAGAGGTCAACGGCGTTGAGGTTTTTCAGGGCGAATACGCCTTTCATTTCGACCGCAACGGCGCGTTGATTACTGCCGGTGGCGAATTGATGCCTGCGGCTGCTCGCGCGGCGAACCTGGCTCGGCCACGTTTGACGGTTAATGCCGCGTTTGGAAAAGCCCAGGAATATGCAGATGTCGAATCGCTGAACAGCTCAACGATCAAAGTCGCCGCCGCTGGTCGAGCCTTGAAACAAAAACTTGCGCTGCCTGCAAAATTTGAACGTGACATAGAAGCGCGGCTGGTTTATTTCCCAACCGTCAGCGATCAACTGCGACTGGCCTGGGAATTCGAGATGTGGCTGGCTGAAACGCCGGATGTTTATCAAATGGTGGTGGACGCCGAAACTGGCGCTTTGCTTTATCGCCGAAATTTGACTTCGTATTGTTTTGAAGAGGAAGTACGTAGTCCCGCCTTTAGGCGGAATGCTTCTCTTGCCACGCTTCCGCCTAAAAACGGGACTACGTACCTTTCGCCTAAAGGCGGGACTACGAACTTTTTCCAACCGACTCCGCATGGACTGGTTTTCACCAAAGAAAGCCCGCGCCCGAACTTGCCGGTTCTTACAGGCAATCCGGCAACTGTCCAGCGCGAAGATTTGCCGTTCCGCGCGACTCCGTTTAACGGCAGGACGATTTATCCTGCAAACGATCAGCACAACGATTGGTGGAACGGCCAGTCACCCACAACATTCACCACGAACAACACAGACGCATATCTGGATAGAGACAACAACAACCAGCCTGATGATTCGCCTCGGTTGACTGTGCCGGACAGCTTTTTTTCTTTCCCGCTTGATCTGGCGATGGAACCGACGACGCCTGATAACCAGAAAGCTGCGTTGGTAAACATGTTTTATTGGGTCAACCGTTACCACGACATTCTTTACCTGTTTGGTTTCAACGAAGCATCGGGGAATTTCCAAACCGTGAATTTCGGCGGCCAGGGATTCGGCAACGACGCGGTTCGCGCTGAAGCTCAGGATGGCAGCGGAACCAATAACGCGAATTTCTCCACGCCGGCTGATGGAAACCCAGGTCGAATGCAGATGTATTTGTGGACGGGCACGCCTCAGCGCGATGGAGATTTCGACCAAGGCATCATCATCCACGAACTGACTCACGGTTTGAGTTCACGCCTGGTTCGTCAACTGTCCGGGTTTCAGCAAATGGGAGAAGGCTGGTCTGATTATTTCGGCATAGTTTTGCTGGCCTCAGAAACCGACAATCTGGATGGCACTTATGCCGTCGGCCAATTTGCCACCGGCAGTTACACGCGCGGCATTCGGCGGTTTCCTTACAGCACCAGCACTTCGGTTTATCCGTTGATGTATGCCGATGTGACAAACAGCGTGGCTCCGCACGGAGTCGGAGAAATATGGTGCAACACATTGCTGGAAGTTCGCGCTCAGTTGATACGCAAACTCGGTTTCGCCGAAGGCCAGCGACAGAGCATTCAACTGGTGGTTGACGGCATGAAGCTGTCCGCGCCTGCCCCGTCGTTTGTTGATTCGCGCAACGCGATTATGGCCGCCGACAAGGTCAACAACGGCGGCGCAAACCAATGCGCGATGTGGACGGCGTTCGCCAAACGCGGACTGGGTTATTCGGCTTCGGCAATCGGAGCCATTGATCGCAATCCGGTTCAGGCTTTCGATATGCCTCCGTTTTGCAGCGATTTGGGCATTGTCCAGGTTGACCAAAAATCTTACCTGTTGGGCGAAACAATCCGCCTCACCCTGGGCGACCGAAATGCGACTGGGACGATTCGCGCCAAAGTTCGAAGCTCCGTGACTGGCGACGAAGAAATGGTGACGATGGTTCCAGACAGTGTCAGTGTGGGCAGTTACAGTTCCAGCCTGAGAGTGGTGACAGGAGCGGCCACGCCGGGCGATGGGCAGTTGCAGGCTTCGCTAACGGCTCGCGACAAAATCATCATCACTTATGACGATGCCAACAATGGCAGCGGAGCGGCGGTTCAAATTACAACCCAGGCCGAAGTGGCAGGCGAAAAAGTCGTCTTCGACGACACGGTTGAGTCGGGTAACGCTGGTTGGAGCGTTACAGGGACTCCGGCCAACACCTGGGCGATCATTGAAAACACGGCGGCTTCAGGAACACGGTCGTGGACTGACAGCCCGAACGCCAATTACGCCGCCGGAACGAATGCTTCGCTGATTTCGCCGCTTTTCGATTTGTCGCGTGCTGTGGGAGTGACGCTGACTTTCGCCCATCGTTATGCTTTTGGAGCAGGTGGAACCGATTATGGCAATGTGGAGTTTTCGATTAATGACGGTGCTACCTGGAATCGCGGAGTGGCTTTCACCGGCTCGCTGACGACTTTCAACCAGGCGGTGCTGAAACTGGACGCGCTGGCCGGACAATCAAAAGTGCGAATCAGATTTCGGGTAAGCACGGTGGGAACGGCAGACGGTTGGACGATTGACGACATTCGATTGATTGCGCGTTCGTCCGATCCGGCTTTCATTCCGCCGCCGAATGCGCTGGCTCCGGCCATCACAGGCGTCACGCCCGCTTCCGGTTCGCCCAGCGGAAACACAACTGTGACGATCAGCGGTTTGAATTTCACTGAAGCCGGTGATGTCAGAGTTTTCTTCAACAACACGCCCGGAGTAAATGTTCGCGCTTTGGGCAGCACTGCAATTGCCGTCAGCACTCCGGCGCTGCCTGCGGGCAGAGCCAGCATTCGCGTTGAAACCCGTTACGGCAGCGTGACACTGCTCAATGCCTTTACCTATTACGTCAACGGCTCCGTCACCACCGCGCCGGACGTGACGGGAATCTTTCCGAATTCCGGTTCGATACGGGGTGGAACTGTAGTGACAATCAACGGTTCGAATTTTTCACCCGAAACGACTGTGGTTTTTGGCGCGGCAACGGCGACCAAAACTTTTATTAACTCAAACACTTTGCGGGTGATTGCTCCAGCAGCGACCGCGCCCGGAGCGGTTGACCTGACAGCCAGAAACACTACGACGGCTGAAAAGAAAATCGCTGGAGCGTTCAACTACACCGCGCTGACTCCGCCAACGGTGGCTGTGCTTTCACCTGTCGGGGGGGAGCGGGTTTTCACCGGTTCGACCATCACCTTGCGCTGGCAATCTGCTGACAACACCAGGGTCGCCCGTCATAAACTGGCGCTGTATCGCAGCACGGCGACCACTCCACAACTTGTCACAAACATTGCCGATCTGGGCGGGGAGTCGAAATCCTTCAACTGGGTAATTCCCAGTAACGTCGCAACCGCCAACGGAAGGTTACAAGTTGTCGCCGTTGACGACGAAGGCGCGGAAACAACGGTTTTATCCAGCAGCGATTTCATCATCGAAAGTCGCTGGCAGACTCAAACACCACTGCCATCGGGCATCAACCGGCTGGCTTCAACCAGCGATGGCAAATACATTTATCAAATTGGCGGACGCACAACCGCAGGCAATTCCAGTGCGCTGACAACGGTTCAGCGCCTTGACCCGGCTGCTGCAACGCCAACCTGGGACGCTCTGGCACCGTTGCCGGCTCCGATCAATTCAGGCAAAGCCGTGACCATCAACGGAAAGATTTATGTTCCCGGCGGTATCAATCCGGCAGTTGAAATTGACCAGGGGCAATTTGTTTACGACATTGCCGGAAATTCCTGGAGCAAGTTGGCTGTGCCTCCGGCCGATGTTCACGCTTACGCCCTGGCGGCAGACCCGGCGAATAATCGTTACTTCATGACCGGTGGCAGCGATCTGATTGACGGAGTCACGAACGCTCAGGTTTACAACATCCAAACCAACACATGGACTGCTTTGCCGCCGATGAACAACGCGCGCTTTGCTCACGAATCGGCTTTTGTTGGAGGCAAGCTTTATGTTGTGGGCGGAGTCGGGCCGCTGACCACCGGCGAAGTTTTTAACTTCACAACCCAAAAATGGTCGGCGATTGCGCCAATGCCCAACACGCATTTTTATGGAACCAGCGCGCTGGCCCAGGACGCTTCGGGCAAGGTGTTTTGGTTGATTATTGGCGGCGAAGACAACTTCGGATTGTTGAACACCGTGGACGTTTACGATTTTGCCGCCGATCGTTGGCTGCCGCCTGATGCTTCGTTGAACCTGCCGACTTTGCGTTCGCGCCCGGGCAGCGCAGTGCTTGGCGGTTGGGTTTACACCGTTGGAGGAAACACCGGCTCAACCGGGGGAACCACTGTCGCCATCAACGAACGCTTTAAGGTGGATGGCCTGACGCTGATTTCGCCGAACCAGCCTCCATTGATGATTGTGCCTGTCACTCAGCAAATTGCCTTGCCCGGACGCGAACTGGCATTTGTTGTTTCGGCTCAGGATTTGGGGTCGGGCGTGCCGATTTCAATCGCGGCTGAAGGATTGCCAACAGGCGCAAGCTTCATCGTTGCCAACGAAACCAACAACAGCGCACGCGGAACTTTCCGCTGGACGCCAACAGCCGCTGACGTAGGCCGCAACATCACGGTCAATTTCACTGCCAGCGACGGAAGCTTAGCCGATGTCAAAATCGTGCAAATCAGCGTGACTCAGGCCTCGCCTTTGACGGCAGTCAACGCCGCCGATTTCAAAGTCGCCCCGTTGGCCGTTGATTCGATTGCCGCGGCTTTTGGCACAAACCTGGCTCCGCGAATCGAAATCGCCCAGTCAATTCCGCTTCCGTTGGGACTGGCCGACACGATGTTGACGATTAACGGGATTCCCGCGCCGCTGTTTTTTGTTTCGCCGACGCAGATCAACTTTGTCGTTCCGGCTGGATTGAATCCCGGTTCGGCAACGGTCATTGTCACTAATCCGCAGGGCAGTTACGCACTGGGCAACATCCAGATTACTGCATCAGCGCCTGCGATTTTCACTGCCAATGCTTCCGGTTCAGGCGATGCCGCGGCTCAGGCGACGGCTGACGGAATCACTTTCCAACAACCGCCGTTCGATGTTGTGGTCAACGGGAATCCGAACATTCTGGTGCTTTACGCCACGGGAGTTCGCGGAGTCCCTGCCGCAAATCCAAGCGACGGAAACGGAGTAGCCGAATCTGTAACGGTGACAATTGATGGCCGGGCGGCCAATGTGCTTTACGCCGGAGCGCAAGGTAGTTTCGCCGGGCTGGATCAAATCAACGTTGAGTTACCGGCGGCTCTGGCTGGGCAAGGGGCGCGCCGCGTCGA
Organism: Blastocatellia bacterium; assembly: GCA_044221525.1. Lineage (GTDB taxonomy): Bacteria > Acidobacteriota > Blastocatellia > RBC074 > RBC074 > RBC074. The sequence goes on from JBGAPB010000029.1 coordinate 7,200, forward strand.
AGTCGTCGTAACAGTTGGCGGCGTGACGGCCAACCGAGTTACGATCCAACTGAAGTGATAATCAAAAAAAACAAAAAGTGGAAAAACAGCAATAAAACAGCGAGTGGGGGAAACGAAATTCTCCCGCTCGCTCCGTCCATTCCTCGTCGCGACCAATTATCCTCCAGGCGATCTTTTATCAGGCTGCTCTGGGGAAAAATCTTTGATGACGATGTCTTTGGGCGAGCAGCGCAACTGGCTTATTACTGGTTCTTTTCGCTGTTTCCGTTGCTTATTTTTTTGACTGCTTTGCTGGCTTACCTGCCGATTCCTAGAAAGCTGGATTATTGGTTGGGGGCGTTGGACAACGTGTTGCCGGTTGAAGCTTACAAACTTGTTGACAGAACCTTTCACGAAATTGTTTCTCATCAGCGAGGCCGTTTGCTCAGCTTCAGCATAGTCGTCGCCCTCTGGGCTTCATCAGCCGGAATGGAAGCGATCATTGGTTCGATCAATCGAGCTTATAGGACCGCGACTCTGCGTCCGTGGTGGCGTGAAAAACTGCTTTCGATTTGGCTGACACTGGGGCTGGCAGTTTTTGTGCTGGCGGCATTGTCATTGATTTTTTTCGGGGAAAGTCTGGGGATGACCATTGCCAGATATTTTGGTTTAGGCGCGATGTTCAAAACGGCTTTTGCCGTCGCTCAATGGCCGCTGGTCAGCATTCTGATTCTGATAGCCGTTGATTTGATTTATTACTTTGCGCCGAACTTCAAACACAAATGGAAATGGTTTACGCCCGGCGCTGTCTTTGCCGTGGTTTGCTGGCTGCTGATTTCGTTCGGATTTCGGTATTACGTTTCCCGATTCGGCAATTACAGCGCGACTTACGGCGCGCTTGGCGGAGTGATGATGTTGATGCTGTGGTTTTACCTGACCGGAGTCGCCATTTTGATCGGCGGCGAAATCAATGCCATTACCAAAAATACCTAAAGCCATTACTGCGTTGCGGTTTCTATTCGCATCACTACGCGAAGCTCACGGGCCAAACCATGTCTTTCTTCATCTTCAACCACTTGCCTGAATTCTGCCGTCAGTTCTGCGGGCTCCAGAATCCTGAACCCCAGCTTTCGATAAAACGGCGCGTTCCAGGGAATGTCTCGGAAGGTCGTCAAAGTCACCGCTGAAATTCCGCTGGATCGTGCCCAATCGCAAACGGCTTGCACCAGCTTTGCGCCGATTCCCCGGCGTCCGTAATCGGGCAGAACATCAACTTCCTGCAAATGCAGCCAACCATTCAGCATGTAGGCCAACGCGAATCCGATTGGTTTTCCATTCGTCAGCGCGGCAACCCAAAGCAGCTTGTCAGCCTCGGCTTCGTAGAATTCTTCCAGCAGCGTCGGAGCGTCAGGCAGATTGGCTGTGAATTCAAACTGTGAAAACAATTTGCCCGCCGCACTTTCAATCTCTTGAAGAAAGAGAACGTCTTCAGTTGTGGCAAGGCGAACAATGCACATAGTGCTTATTCAGATTTGGCGTTTAGGAATTTCCACTCCACCTTTGGAGTGGTTTCTTTACAAGCTATGCAGGTTCGCTTTTCTGAAAGTAAATCTTTTTCAAATTCGGGTTGGTCGATCCCACACCGAGGACAAATGACATCTTGTTGTGGCGGCATTTTTTCCAGCAGCGATCCCAATCCGACGACGAGCGCACAAATTAAGGCCAGAGTTATAACCAAAGGTAGCCGACTAAACAGTTCTTCCCAGGAGAGGGGTTGGTTTGGGCCATGTTTTTTCCAACCAATTTTGGAAACCAACGAAAATGCTGTGATCCAAAAAACAAACGCCCAGAATGACAATTTGACTGCTCTTTTCAGCTTTGGACGCATGACGAAGTCCTTTCCGGTCGTGGCCAACTTGGGTATACACGACGCGCGACTTTCCATAGTTTTCTTTCAAGCCAGCAGCTTATCCACAACCAATCCGGCAACGTCTGTCAGCCGAAAATCTCTGCCCTGAAAACGGTAAGTCAGCTTTTCGTGGTCGAAGCCAAGTTGTTTAAGTAATGTTGCGTGCAGATCATGAACATGAACACGGTCTTTAACGACGTTGAAGCCAAGTTCGTCACTTTCGCCAAAAGTCAGTCCGGGCTTGAAACCTCCGCCGGCCAACCACATCGTGAAGGCGTTCGGGTGATGGTCGCGTCCATCGCTGCCGCCTTGCACCATCGGAGTTCGTCCAAACTCTCCGCCCCAAATAACCAACGTATCGTCCAGCATTCCGCGCTGTTTCAAGTCTTTGACCAACGCCGCGCAGGCTTGATCGGTGTCCAGGCAATTTTTGGTCAGGTCACGAACCAGCGAACCGTGCTGATCCCAGGCTTCGTGGTAAATCTGCACGAAGCGCACTCCGCGTTCGACCATACGCCGCGCCATCAACACCGAATTGGCGAACGAAGGTTTGCCCGGCTCGGCTCCGTACATCTCCAGAATGTTTTTCGGCTCCTTGTTCAAATCCATCAATTCAGGCGCGCTGGTTTGCATCTTGTAAGCCATCTCAAACGAATTGATGCGCGTGGCAATTTCAGGATCGCCAACCGTGTCCAGTCGCATGCGATTGAGTTTCTGAATCGTGTCCAGCGAATCGCGCTGTAGTTTGGCATCTACGCCTCGCGGGTTTGACAGGTAAAGAACCGGATCGCCTACGTTTCGGAACTGCACGCCCTGATAAACCGTCGGCAGAAAACCGCTGCCCCAACAGGAATTGCCGCCGCTTGGGCCTTTGCTGCCGGTGCTGAAAACGACGAAAGCTGGCAGGTCTTGAGCTTCGCTGCCCATTCCGTAAATCGTCCACGCGCCAAAACTCGGTCGCCCGAAAATCATCGAACCGGTGTTCATCATTAACTGAGCCGGAGCGTGATTGAACGCATCGCTGACCATACCTTTGACGATGGTAATGTCGTCGGCGATCTTCGCGGTATGCGGCAACAGCTCGGAAATTTCCGCGCCGGATTGGCCGTGTTTGGCGAACTTGAACTTCGGTCCCAGCAGCTTCGAGTTCGGATTGATGAACGCGGCTCTATAACCTTTTAGCAAATCCGCCGGAGGCAACGTGCCATCGAACTTTGTTAGCGAAGGTTTGTTGTCGAACATCTCAATATGGCTGGGGCCTCCGGCCATGAACAGGTAGATGATGTTTTTGATCTTCGGCGGGAAGTGCGTCTTTTTCGGAGCCAGCGGGTTTTGCGATTGCGCATTAGCTTCGCCTGCCAGCAGGTGATTAAGCGCCAGCGCGCCCAAACCTACGCCGCATTGTTCGATGAACCAGCGTCGGCTGACATCTGTTATGGCTTGTGGTGTTTCAGGTTGTTTCATGTATTTAACTCCTTAGCTTTCTATTCTTGCTTGTTGAGCATTCCAGCGAACCTTGCGCTCCTGCTTCAGCGCCAGATTTCCAATGTGAGCTGCGCGTGCGGCTTCGACGGCGACTCGAATGTCGGCGTTCGGCTTCTTACGACTTTTGGCGCAATCCAGGAAGTTGCGGATGTGCGTGACGGTTCCATCGCCTTTGGATTCGATCAGGATGCTGGATTTGGCTTCGCCTGCGCGACTGTTTTGCTTTTCGCCCTCTTTGTAAACAGACAGTTGTTCGCGGTCGAGTTTCATTGTCGCTTTTGTTCCGCGAAGCTCCAAACCACCGTCGTCAATACTGCTGCTCATTGTGCCGTGATACGAGGCCATAAAGTTCGGATATTCCAGCACGCAGTTAATCGTGTCAGGGCATTCCCAATCCAGCACGTAACGGTTGCCGATGGTTGTCGCCGTCATAGGAGTCGCGGCTCCGGTGTACCAATGCGCCACGTCAATCCAGTGGCACATCAAATCGGTCAACGCGCCTCCGCCAAAATCCCAGTACCAGCGCCACCAGTAAAATTTGGCCGGGGTGATTTCCTGTTTAGGAGCGTTGCCGAGCCACGCCGCCTGATCCAGTTTGTCGTAGGCAATTTTGTTGGAATGCCCGCCCGCCGCGTAGTTCTGATACCACCACATTCTCACCGTAGTGATTCTGCCGAGCGTGCCTTCGTCAATGATCTTTTTGCCTTGCATGAAATGCTCCCAGCTTCGTTGCTGCATGCCGACCTGGACGATGCGCTTACTCGCTTCGACGGCTTTGATGATGCCTGCGCCTTCTTCAATTGAATGAGTGATTGGTTTTTCGACGTAAACGTCTTTGCCCGCGGCGACGGCGTCGGTAGTGATTTTGACATGCCAATGATCGGGCGTAGCGATGACCACAGCGTCAATGGTTTTGTCGTCCAACACTGCGCGATAGTCTTTGATGGATTTGAACCCGGAAAGCCCAATCGTAGTCGCCGCGCGTTCGATATTCGGTTCGTACACATCGCACAGCGTGACCAGTTCAACGTCGGCTTGTTTCTTGAAATTGGAAAGCAGGCTTCGCATGCGCCCACCGGTTCCGATGGCGGCGACGCGAATGCGGTCGTTGGCCCCCAAAATTTTTGCCGAAGCTGGAAGTGTGGACGCAAGCATCACGCCACCAATTCCAGCCGCCGAAGTTTTCAGAAAGTCTCTACGTTTGTTTGTCGTCATCGCTGACCTCCAATTTGTTTTAGGTAAATGTCTTTGTATTGAACCTTCATCGGTTCGCCGGGGATGATTGGCATGGCCAGCACGCCTTTGCGAGCGGCTTTGCCGGTTTCGCGGTCGTCCAGTTCCGCCGTCAACTGGCCATTGATCCTGAGCGTCATGCGCGAACCGACAGCAGTGATGTGGTATTCGTTCCACTGTTCGGTTTTCAGGTTTTTCAACAGTGCTTCGCTTTCGGCAAAGCGCGTGACGGTTCTTTTGCCGCTTTCATCAATCATGGCTTTTTCGCCTCGGCCAGCCAGCGAACGGCGCGTGCCGTATTCATCCCAGATGCCGCCCAGATATTTTCCCTCGCCATCCATATCGGCTTGATAGCCGTGAACCAGGCCTTTGTCTTTGACCGTGCTGCGGAATTGCATGCCGGAATTCGATTTCGCGCCGAAGATGCGAAACTTGAATTTGAGTTCAAAGTCTGCGACTTCGCCGCCTTGCCAGACGATGAATTGGTTGTAAGGTGGATTGTGTTCTTTGGTCGTCGTGCCGGTGATTGCGCCGTCTGCGACGGTGAAGTAACTCATATCGGGCGCTTGCCAGCCGGTCAGAGTCTTGCCGTCAAAGATTTTCTTCCAGTCCGCCTGAAATGCGGTATGGCGAGCGGTAGCGACCCGGTAGACCTGCGATGCCGTATCTGCCGAAGCCGACGACCAAGTCGCTACCGCTCCCTGTACCGCACCAAAGGCGATGATTGCCAAGATGAATTTGTTCATTGTTTGTAGACTTTGCCGTTTTTCATGACCAGTTTGATTTTGCGAACCGCTGAAATGTCGCGCGTTGGGTCGCCTTCGACAGCGATCAAATCGGCCAGCAGGCCGGCTTTGACTGAGCCAATCTGATTTTCCAGGTGCAACACGCGCGCATTGATCGAAGTCGCCGAGCGCAAAGTGTCCAACGGCGACATTCCGAATTTCACCATTGCTTCCAGTTCGCGCGCGTTGTCGCCGTGAGCGAACACTCCAACGTCGCTACCTGCTGCAATGGTCACGCCTGCCGCCAGAGCGGCTTTCATCATCGCGGGTTTGCGAGCCTGATTGCCCACTGACAAGGTTGGGCAAAGCGCGACGCCCTTTTCTTTCATCAAGCGGAAAACTTCCGGAGTGCCGTCGTCGCCGTGTTCGATGGTTTCGACTCCGGCAAGCGTCGCTCGGCGCATGCCTTCGGCGGTGGATGAATGGGCTGAAACCGGAACGCCTGCGCTCTTTGCCGTTTCCACAATCAGCTTCAACTCTTCCAGCGAAAACGTCGGAGCGGCTCCCGCCTTTCCCCAGCGGTAATCGGCATAAACCTTGATCCAATCTGCGCCTTTGCCGATTTGATTGCGAACGGCTTTGGTCAATGAATCAACGCCGTCGGCTTCTTCGGCTCCCTGCGGCACATTCCATTCTGTGGCATAACCTTTGGGACCATAACTGCCCGAAGCGACAATCGCCAGCGTGGCAACCAGCATTCGCGGGCCGGGGATGATTCCTTGTTGAACAGCCTGCTTCAAACCCACGTCGGCGAAACCAGCGCCTTCGGTTCCCAAATCTCGAACAGTGGTGAAGCCCGCAAGCAAAGTGTCTCGCAGATGATTTGTCGCTCGAGCCACGCGCAGGCTTTGATGTTCGCGGGCGACCTGATCGTTCCACGGAGTTTCGCTGTAAGGATGCAGCAAGACGTGCGAATGCGCCTCGATCAAACCGGGTATTAATGTCGTGTTGGGCAATTCGATGACTTTGGCTTCGGCTGGCGCTTTGACTTCGTTGGTTGGGCCGACTGCTTCAATCTTTTCTCCACGTACCAGCACCGCCCAGTTCTCATGTAACTGCTCGCCATCGAAAACGCGTGCGGGTTTGAGCAGGTAAACGCTGGCAGGTGCAGTTGACTGAATTGCTGCCGAACCACCGCCGATTGCCAGCGCAAACAACATTGTCGCCAAAACCGCCAACCTGAAGTTCATATTGATTCTTTTCACTTGTATAATCGCGGCTCGAACAAAGGAGCCAACTATGCAACTAGAATTTTCCGAACTAACGCCGCAAACCCAGGAACTGTTGAGCAACATTCAGCCAGGCGAAGAATTGCTTATTACTGCTGAAAATAAAACAGTAGCCAAGATTGTCCGCGTCAACGGACTTAGTGTTCAGCCAAACAGCGAAAAACCAAAACGTCGCCGTGCGGGAACAGCCAAAGGTAATTTCTGGATGTCGCCTGATTTCAACGAGCCGCTGGAAGATTTCAAGGAGTACATGCCATGAAGCTCTTGCTCGATACCCATACTTTCATTTGGTTTGTGTACGACTCGCCTGAGCTTCCACGAAAGACCAAAGAGTTGTTGGAAGACAAGCAAACCGAACTCCTTCTGAGCATCGCCAGCGTTTGGGAAATGGCAATCAAAGCCTCAACCGGCAAACTGACTCTGATGGCCAAAGCCGGAGACTTTGTGGCAAATCAGTTGGAAAAGGACGACATTCAACTGTTGCCAATTACCCTGACTCATCTCAGTCTTGTCGAGACTCTGCCATTCCATCACAAAGACCCTTTCGACCGATTATTGATTGCCCAAACTGCGGTTGAGCATATTGACATCGTTAGCACTGACACAATTTTTGATAGTTATGGCATTCGCCGCATCTGGCTGACTTGAGTCAGCGCTTTCTCGCGTCTTAAAACCGCCATCGGTAAACCGCGAACTTGATGATTTCGTTTTGAAAATCAATCACGCCAGCTTCGGTTTGCCACCAGTTGTCGGCGTCATACTTTTTCTGAGGAACAGCGATCATTTTCACCTCAACGCCGACTTCTTTCAGTTTCCGATTCAAAATCCATCGCGCTCGCCGAGTGTGAAAAATGTCTGTCGCCATCAACAACCGATGTGCGTTATTGGCTTTTGACCAGCCTGCCAAAGCCTCGGCTTCTTCAAAAGTGCTGGTCACTTCCGGTTCGAGCAGCACAATAGCGTTTTCGGGAACGGCTTTCAGCTTCAGCAACTGGATGGTCAATTCTCCCTGATCAACAATCAATCCCAGCGTGTTGAGTTCAGTTCGTTCGGGTTGCATAACCAGAATTCGATTGGCGAATCCGGCGTGATAAAGCTCCGCGGCTTTCAAGCTTCTGAGTTCAATGCCTCCGCCCAAAATGACAATCGCGTCGGCTGGCGTGGGAGTTTCGGAAACGATCCAGAGCTTTGCCGCCCCTTTCAAAAGCGGGGCGCGTTGCCACCAGGTTACGCCAATCAATAACGCAATCAGTCCAAAACTGACAGCGGCGAATTTCAAACGTCGGCGCGAAAACAAGCGCGCGGCCAAACTCACGTTGAGCTACTCCTTGGTGATAGTTTCATCCAGATTCAGCAGCACGCGCGCGACGGCAGTCCACGCAGCCAGTTCGTCCATCCTGACGCCTTTGGGCAAAGCGAAGGCTTTGTCAGGATCGTTCGTCGCCAGATTCCACGGATTCAGTTCGCCGGTTGAAAACCGTTCAAGCTGTCTGGTTTTCAACGCCAGCAATTCGGTCAACTCCGCGGCTGTGGGTTTGCGAGCCAACGTTCGGCGAAACGCGAAAGTTGCGCGCGCCTGATCGGTTGCTCCGCCTTCCTTGACGGTTTTGACGGCCAGAGCGCGCGCCGCTTCCAGAAACAGAGTTTCGTTCAGCGTGGTCAACGCTTGCAGCGGAGTGTTTGACCGCGTTCGCCGCACGCAGGAAATGTCTGAGTTCGGCGTGTCGAAAGTTTGCAGCACTGGATAGGGAACTGAGCGGTAACGGAACGTGTAAACGGCTCTGCGGTAACGATTTTCGCCTTTTTCTTCAAACCAGGGTTTGGGGCCGTAACTGGCCGGAGGCAAATAAAGAAAATCAGGTGAAGGCGGATATACCGCGGGGCCGCCGATTTTCGGATTCAGCAATCCACTGACTTGGAGCGCAATGTCCCGGACAATTTCGCCTTCAACGCGAAGCCGCGCGCCGCGAGCCAGCAATCGGTTGAATTGGTCGCGCTGCTGCAACTCCGGTGTGACCTTGGAAGATTGGCGATAGGTTGCCGATGTGACGATGAGCCGATGAATGTGTTTCAAGCTCCACGGAGCAGTGGTTGGTGGTTGGTGGTTGGTGGTTGGTGGTTGCGAACTGTGAACTGCGATCTGTGAACTTGGAGACATCAATTCCACCGCCAGCCAATCCAGCAACTCAGGGTGTGAAGGCGTTTCGGACTGTTTGCCGAAATCTTCAGAGGTCGCCACCAGGCCGGTTCCGAAATAGCTTTGCCAGATGCGATTGACCGCAGACCTTGCCGTCGTTGGCGATTGCCGATCAACTAACCATTTGGCAAACGTCAGACGATTGGCCGGAGCATTGGCCGGAAGTTGATGCAAAAACGCCGGAACTCCAGGTTGAATTTCTTTGTCCGGTTTCAGGAAGTCGCCGCGTTTCAGCGTAAATGTCGGACGCTTTTCGCTTCGTTCGTTGTATACCAGTTGCGACGAACCTTGCGGGTGTTGTCTCCACAATTCGGCGATGGTGTCATTTTCGGCTTTCCAGTTGGTAACTGTAGTTCGCCAGTAACTAAACACAGCCTGAGTTTGTTGCTCGGTTCGTTGGTTGGCGGGGATCGAAAGAATCTGTCGAACATTGGCTGGCAGCGGATCGGCTACGGCGTCTTTGGAGGTTGTTACCGACAATCGCATCCGTCCCAGATTGTTGTTCTGGTTATCATCGGAGTTCCATCCACCGTGATTCTGCTTAAGGTAAAACGTGATGATCGCTTGGCCTTCTATGTTGATTGGTTGATCGGCGACGAAGACGGCTTTGCGCGGAACGTTGCGCTGGCCGGGGCCGGCGTCAATGCCCCAGGCGGTTTCATCTTTGCCGTCAATGGCGAATTCAATTGGGCCGGTGATGCGTTTGCGGTTGGATTTGTCGAAAAAGATCGGCTCCAAATCGCGCTCTGGCTGGTTGAAATCGGCTGTGGCTTTGACCAGTTTGATCTTTGTGACTTTCGTTGGGTCACTGGCTGGAGCAGCTTCGACTTCAAATTCGGTCAACGCACCTAAACCTTTTGTCGAACGCCCAGGGCCGCCAAGCGGCAAGTTCGGATCTTTCAATAACTCCAACTGGAAAGCCGCGATGTTTTTAAGATCGGTTTTCCAAATCATCTTCACGCGATGTTTGGTCGGCGCGTAACCTTGAGCCAGGAACGAACCGTCTTTCATCGGCAGATATTTCTGGCCACCGTTTGAAATGTCGTCCACGTCTGGTTTGGCGATTGTCCATTCGGGTTGATTGGCTTTGGCTTGAATTTCCCACGCTGCCATGCGCTGCTGCCAGTCTGGAGCTTTGTGTTGCAACTCGGCTTCGATTTCGCGAGTGCGCCGAAAAATCTCCGCGCGTTTGATCTGTTCTTCGGGCGTGTAAACGGCGATGTTGGCTTCGTTGGAATTGTTCAGGAAGGCGAACAAGCGGTAATACTCTTCCTGTTTGATCGGATCGAATTTGTGGTTGTGGCATTGCGCGCATTGAATCGTCAGCCCCAGCACGCCTTTGCCAATGGCGTCCATTCGGTCGAACATCGCTTCCATTCGGAACTGTTCAGGTTCGATGCCGCCTTCTTCGTTAATCATCGAGTTTCGCAAAAAGCCAGTGGCGACAAGTTGATCCTGAGTCGGATTGGGCAGCAGGTCTCCGGCAATTTGTTCGATGACGAACTGGTCGTAAGGCAGGTCGCGGTTGAAGGCGTTGATAACCCAGTCGCGGTAAAACCAGACGGCGCGTTGTTTGTCTTTTTCGTAACCATCCGAATCGGCGTAACGCGCAGCATCCAGCCAATGCCGTCCCCAGCGTTCGCCGTAATGCGGGCTGCTGAGCAAACGATCAACAACTTTTTCATAAGCCTTCGGCGATTGGTCGGCAACGAAAGCGTCAACTTCTTCCGGCGTAGGAGGCAAGCCGATTAAATCCAGGCTCAAGCGGCGAATCAACGTCACGCGGTCGGCTTCCGGCGAGGGCTTCAAGCCTTCTTTTTCCAGTCGAGCCAGGACGAAAGCGTCAATTGGATTTTTGACCCAGGCTGAGTTTGTGACTTTGGGAGTGATGGGACGGATGGGAGCTTTGAAGGCCCAGTGTTCCGAAATTTGAGATTTGGAATTTGAGATTTGAGATTCATCCGGCCAGGCCGCGCCTTCGTCAATCCAGGCCTTTATCAACGCAACCTGTTCGGCAGCGAGCGGTTTGCCGTTCATTGGCATTCTGGCTTGATCGCCAAGCCCGGCAACGCGGCGGAAAAGTTCGCTTTGATCGGATTTGCCGGGGATAATGACTTTGCTCAGCACGATCTTTTTGGAATCCAGTCGCAAGCCAGCCGCCTGTTTCTTTTCTCCGTGGCAGCCCGCGCACGAAGCCGCAAAGATCGGTTGAATGTCGCGCGCGAAATCAATTTTTGAGGGTTTTGATGATTGCTGAGCCTGTGCATTCGGCTGCCAAATGCTCAAGCCTCCAATGCTTGAACCAAAGACAACGGATGCGAAAATGACGATGACAGACAGTGATAGCTTTCGTTTACTCATGCCGGTTGTTCACAAAGCCTGCCCAATGACGGGCGATTCAATTTTATTTGCCGATGCTGTTGAAACTCACATCGTGTGATGGAAGGGAAGATTGCACAGGGATTATCGTCAGACAGGATTTTTATTACAAGGTTCGACCAGTTTGGGTAAAACAATTTGTTTTGCAGATGGAACATTTGTGCCGTTGGTAATGTATATTGCCACGGGCATTCGTCCCTAAATCCAAACCATTACGTAAGGAGTCATCAACGTGAAACAAACTGTGAAAAAGAAACCCGCAGCAAAATCAGTCGCCCTGTTGGTAGCCACCAAAAAAGGCGCGTTCATTCTGACCTCCGATTCAAAGCGCAAAACCTGGGAAACTAAAGGGCCGATCTTCTTGGGCAACATCGTCCATCACGTCATGCTTGATCCGCGTGATGGAAAGACTATGTTGATTTCGGCTAAAACCGGCCATCTGGGGCCGACTGTGTATCGTTCGACCAATCAAGGCAAAACCTGGAAAGAAGCTTCCAAACCGCCAGCGTTTCCCAAAGCGCCGGAAGGCGAAAAGGGGAGAACCGTGGATCATGTGTTCTGGCTAACTCCGGGACACGCCAGCGAGCCGAAAGTCTGGTACGCCGGAACTTCGCCACAGGCGTTGTTCAGGTCTGAAGATGGCGGCGATACCTGGGAATCGGTTTCCGGTTTCAACGACCATCCGATGCGTATCACCTGGACTGGCGGCGGTCAGGACGGCACGCCCGACGGCCCGAAGATGCATTCGGTCATTGTTGATCCGCGCGATGCCAATCATCTGTACATTGGAATGTCGAGTGGCGGAGTTTTTGAAAGCACAGACAGAGGCACTGACTGGAAACCCTTGAACGCTGGAAGCCGCGTTGATTTTCACCCTGATCCGTTCCCAGAATTTGGACAAGACCCGCATTGCGTCAGGCTGCACCCGCTGGCTCCTGATATTTTGTACCAACAAAACCATTGCGGCATTTACCGCATGGATCGAACAGCCAAAGGAGCCGAAAATCTGTGGATTCGCATCGGCGAAAAGATGCCGAAGTCAGTCGGCGACATAGGCTTTCCGATGGTCTTGCATCCTCGTGACCCAAAGACTTGCTGGGTGTTTCCGATGGACGGCACGCAGGTTTGGCCGCGCACTTCGCCGGGCGGAAAGCCCGCGGCGTATGTGACGCGCAACTCCGGCAAAAGCTGGCAACGGCTGGACAACGGATTGCCAAAATCACAAGCTTGGTTCACTGTCTTTCGCCAGGCGATGACGGCTGACCAGCAAGCTTCGGTTGGTATTTACTTCGGCACGACTTGCGGAGAAATTTGGGCCAGCACGAACGAAGGCGAAAAGTGGGCCTGCATCGCTCGGCACCTGCCGCACGTTTACGCCGTCGAAGCTGTTGAGATGTAGTTTTCTTCCACGAAGGCGCACGAAGGAAGAAAAGAAAGAAACGTAGACAGGATTTACAAGATTGAACAGGATTAGCTTCAACTCAGATCAATCAGTTCATCCCAATTCTTCATCCTGTTTAATCCTGTAAATCCTGTCTAAAAATTCTTCTTCGTGCTTTCTTTGTGTAGCTTCGTGGGAGAGGTTTTTGGAGTTTGTTATGAAAGTGATTATTCCCAGTCCGCTGCTTTCGTACACGAATCAGCAAAAGGAAGTTGAGGCTGTCGGAGCAACTGTCGCCGATGTGCTGGAAGATTTGAATCGCAATTTTCCCGGCATACGGTTTCGAATGATTGATGAACAGGACGCGATTCGTCAGCACATGAAAATCTTCGTCAATGGCGAACAGGTTTTCGGCCTGAATGTGGCGTTGAAGCCTGTTGATGAAGTTCACATCTTGCAGGCATTGAGCGGCGGCTGAAAAAAATACGGCGTCGCAGTTTGGCTTGATCTGGATTGCCACTGCCGTTGGCAATTTTGATCTCGCCGCTTGCGACGCCGTCTGTTTCACCGGCCAGGTATAGGAGAATAAACTGGCCAGTCGGGGCACCGGTTTCAAAACACCGATGCGATTTTGCGACCTCACGAAGTTAAGCGTGAATCATCGCTATTCGGTATCACCCATTTCAAAAATAACGAGAAGGGCTGAGCGCGATTGAGTATTCATCAGCGCTCAGCCTTTTTTTCTTACTGCACCGACACGTCGTCAATCCTGAAACTGGTGATTAACGAACTGTCAGTCGTTCCACGGAATTGAATTCTTACGGTCTGTCCGGCAAAAGCCGATAGGCCGTAAGCTCCACGCAAAGTGTAAGTGGTTGATGAAGACACTTTGTTCAAGTTACTGAACGTTGCCAGTGTTGCCAGCAGAGTTCCTGACGTGTTGCGGACTTCAACAAACAACCGGTCAAATTGAGTTGTCGTAGTCGTTTCACTGGAAGTCACATTGAGCCAGAAATTCAAGCTGGGAGATGTTCCACTTGGAATCGTAATTTGCTGGTAAGCAGTTCGTGAGGTGCTGTTGGCTCCGCCCAGGATCAAATAACCGGTGCCGGAATGTGCATTACCGCCTGTGCTCCAAACGGCGCCGCCGGTCAGAGTCCACGGTGTGGCGCTCCCTTCAAATCCTCCGTTGACCACCAGTTCGGAACCGCCGGGATTGCTTACCGTCAAGGTCACTGGAATCGAAAGCGGAGTATTTGTCGCTCCCGTAGCCGTGACTGTGATTGTGCCGTTGTAAGTTCCTGCCGCCAGCCCGCTGATGCTGACTGAAGCCGTCAACGTCGAGGGGGCGGTTCCCGAAGTCGGAGTCACTGTCAGCCAGGAAGCGTTGTCGGTCTGTGACCAATTCAGAGTGCCGCTGCCCGTGTTGGTGATGCTGATGGTTTGATTGGCCGGATTCGATCCGCCTGTCGTCGCCGTGAAGCTCAAGTTGGACGGGCTGGCGCCTATAGTCGGCGTTGTCGAAACACTGCCATTCGCGTTGTAAACCACCAACGCGAAATCCTGATCGGTGGTGTCGGAATTGCCGGGCACTCCGTCGCCAGCGATGTTCGTGGCTTTGACCGTAACCGTGTAATTGCCCGAAGCTCCGGCAGGTAGGAAAACCGATTCGACGTTGTTTTTGCCGTCGGCGGTTCCGCCGCTGGCAGAGTTCGCGCCGTTGAAGACATTGCCTTTGTAAGTCACTCCGCCGACTGTTACTTCCAGATCAAGGTTGTTGACCCACGGAGCGCCGGTTGTCGGGCCGGGCGCGTCAGTCCAGGCCAGTGTCACGCGGAAGGGTTTTGTGGTGTCAACAATCGAACCAGTGATTTGATGCGTTGCGCCGGTTGCTCCCAGCACCTGGGTTTGGTCAATGCGAACACGCGAAGCCGTGTCAAACGCTCTGCCCAAATCCATTCTGCCCATGCCTTGATTGTTCGACGGCAACGTGTCGTTCGCTCCAACGCCGTTCATATACGCCGCTGAGTTCATCAACGTCGCTTTGACCATTGCCGGTGAAGGCGCGCTCAAACCTTTGTTGAGGAAGTCCTGATAAACCAGCGTCGCTCCGCCGGCGACTGCCGGGCACGAATGCGAAGTGCCCGATGACCAGCCGTATAGAGTCTGACCCGTTGGCCAATACTGATTGCAGACGCTGCTGCCGTCGTAATTTGCCTGAGGAATACCAGCCTGAATGTGCGTGCCGGGGGCAATGATGTCTGGTTTGATGCGGCCATCGCCGCCCGCTGAATTAACTGGGCCACGACTGGAAAAGCTGATGATGTCGTTGACGTTGTCTGCTCCGGTATTGCCAATGCCGCAACCGTCAGTCCCTGTCTGGCGAACGTTTTCACCTGCGCCGACGGTGATGATGTTTTTGGCTGTGCCAGGAGTGCTGACTGTGTTTGCGCCGGAACCATCATTGCCAGCGGCGAAAACCACGGTCAGTTGTTGCAAACCAGTCGTGCCGCTCTGAGCGTCGCGGACGATGGAATCGTAAGCTTGCGAATTGCTGTCGTAATCGGCAATCGGCCCACCTGTCTGAGTCTGGAATCCCCACGAGTTAGACGAAATGCGAGCGCCCTGTCCGTAAGCCGTGCTTTCCCAGGCCGTTCCGCTGGAAGCTGTGGCTCCGAAAATTGCTGTGATGCCTACGCGAGCCCACGGTGCAATTCCCAAACCGTAGTTGTAACCAAGAGAGTCTTCGTTGGCTGCGCCGGTTCCGGTGTTCAGTCCGCCGATGATGTGAGAATTCAGGAAGCCGTGGCCGCCCATCGCTCCGGATTGATTCGTCGGGTTGTTCTGGAAAGGAATGCGAGAAGTCGCCAAGTCGGGATGACCAGTCAGCGTGTAAGCGTCATCAACCACGTTGACGGCAAAGGTCGTGAATTGAGAACTGGTGAAGCCTTTGGTTCCCAGCCAGGCCAGATAACCTGGGCCGCTGGGCGCGTTGCCGGTTAGATTACCTGCGACGATTTGACCTTGAGCTTCATCAAATCGGCGACGTTCTCCCGCAGGTTCAATCGCAAAAACGTTGTCCTGCAAAGCCAATTCCATGACTTGCGACATAGGCAGATTCATTGTCACGTTGCGATAATTCAGCACCTGAGTTTCAGCAATAAAGCGCCGTGCCGTGCGTTTCAAACCGTTGACCTGTTGTCGTGTGTCGGCACTTTCAATGAACTGTACAGTCACGTTTACGAACTGATCGGAGTCGAGTTCGCGTGCCGTTACC
The DNA here is from genome assembly GCA_044221525.1 of Blastocatellia bacterium. Taxonomy (GTDB): domain Bacteria; phylum Acidobacteriota; class Blastocatellia; order RBC074; family RBC074; genus RBC074. The sequence goes on from JBGAPB010000029.1 coordinate 23,054, forward strand.
AACGATTGGCGAACGCGAAACGCCGGTTCGTAATCCCCCACCCATTGCACAAAGCTCTGTTCGTCTTTCAGTTGAATCAAGCGCATGGCGGCATCACTGTCAGCGCGAACTACGTAGGCGTTGTTCGGGACATAGCTGACGACATCGGCGCCGGTTTGATCCATCGAGCGCAACCATTCGTCTTGAATCGGCCCGGCAAACTGGACGATGTAAAGCCCGCTGCCCGGACGCGCAAAGTTTTTTCGAGCCACAGCCATTTGCGTCTGGCGTAAATCGGCTGGCGGCAATTTGCTCAACGGTTCAGCATTCGTCGTGTCCAGCACATAACCATTCAGCACGATCAAATTCTGTTCGTCGCGCGCGGCAACTGGCAAAGCCTGCATGGCTGCGCGTCCGCCTATGGCTTCCTGATCAACAACGACCAGTCGGAACGATCCGTAATTGAACTCTTGGCGGATGGCTCCGCGTCCGGCCAGTTCGTCATAAACGGTCTGTTCATCGTTGTTGATAATCAGTTTGTGTAGACGATTTTGGTTTAGGAGTGTTGTTGGAAGGTTGTCGGGGTCAATTCTTTGGGGAACCTCGTCGCGGTCGCCAAGTTGTGGCCGCAATCGCTCCTGAACAAAGACTGTGACTGAAGCGAGCAGAACAGCGCAGACCAGGATGGTCAAAAACAGCATCAAGCGTTTCATATTAGGGTATCTCCTGATTGGGCAAGCGGGGAGCTTGCGCGTTTCAAGGTCGTCGTTTTTGAGGGAACCAATGACGACGGATTTGCTCGGTCAGCTTTTGACCGCCAAGCCGACCGGAAGAACGAAAATAAATTACACCTTCAAAGTGCAGGGGAAGGTTTAAGGCGGCGGGAAGATAATGCAGTTACGATTAACTGGCAATACATTTTCCGCTAGATAATTTTAGGCGATGGTGAAACCAGGCCTGTCCCCCGAAGCGAAAGGCGCGGCTGAGGATTACGTTTCAAGAAAAAGTTCAGATGTGGCGGATTATTGCTTTGAAACAGTTTTTAATCGCGGATCGAGTTGTTCGGCTTTTTGTCTTGCCGCTTGGGCAGCCGCGGCCAAGCCTTTCTTTTTCAATGCAATGCTCAGTTGCCAATAAGCCTGGGCGTAATTCGGGTCAAGTTTGATGGCTGCCTCAAAACGTTCGATGGCATCGGCCAGTTTGTTTTGGTTCAATCGTTGAATGCCCGTGGCGACAATCGTCGCGGCGGCTTCCTGATCCTGTTGCAGTTTCAGCAGCCGGGCGGCTTCTTGCAATTCGACGCGAGCTGCGTCGGTTTCACCTTTTTGCCTGAGCGCCGCGCCCAATGAGTTGTGCGGTTCCGGCGAATTCGGCGAAAGCTTGATGGCTGCGCGAAGCTCTTCGATTGCCTTGTCGGGCTGACCTTTTTTCAGAAATACATTTCCCAGCACGTGATGATATTCGGCGTCGTCATTGCGGAGTTTGATGGCTGTGGTCAGTTCAGTTTCGGCTTCGTCCAGTTTCGATTGCTGGTAATAGATTTCGCCCAGCGTGAAGTAAGCGTCGGCAAAATTCGTGGCGAAGCCTATGGCTTTTTGCAGCGAAGCGATGGCGTTGTCCGGTTCATCTTTGCGTTTGTAAGCCAGCGCCAGATTGAAATGAGCTTCGGGGGCTTCGGGCGCAATGGCAATCAGTTTTTGGAATTGTGCGATGGCTGCGGCTGCGTCGCCTTTCTGCATTAGAGTCAAGCCCAGGTTCAAATGCGAATTCAAATTTTGATCGTCCAGTTTCAGGGCTTCACGGAATTCGGCAACCGCTCCATCGTAATTTTTCGCCTGCAACAGCGACAGCCCCAGGTTTGAATGAGCTTCGATCAGATCAGGTTTGATTTTTACGGCCTGGCGTAAAGTCGAAATTGATTCATCGAACTGACCATCTTCGCGCAACGCCGCGCCTAGCGTGGTTAGAAACTGAGGGAATTGCGGTTTGAGTTTGACGGCGGTTCTAAGCGCGATAACGGCTTCGGCAATGTCCGCCCGCCCGCCTTTGCGAAGCAATGCGGAACCCAGAGCATTTTGAGCGTCGGGATTATTTGGAGTTAGCCTGACGGCTTCGCGCAACGCGTTGACGGCTCCGGCAAAATCTTCTGACAGCATTCGGCCAACGCCCAAATAGTAATGAGCTTCGGCAAAATCGGGCTTTAGTTTTATAGCTGCCTCAAACTCTTTCAAAGAAGCGTTCAGGTCGCCCATTTGCCCAAGCACGAATCCCAAATTGGCGTGAAGTTCAGGCGCCGGTTTCAGTTGCAGCGCGTACCGAAATTCGCCTACAGCCGCATCCAACATCTGTGCTCTGTGCAGCAGCGAACCTAGCGAAACATGCAGTCCAGGATCATTAGGATTCAACTGAGTTGCCCGCTGAAAAGCGTCAATGGCCATTTCAATGTCGCCTTTTTGTTCCAACGCCGCCGCAAGGTTTGTCCAGGCTTCGACAAAATCCGGCTTCAATTTCACGGCTGCTTGAAATTCGACAATCGCCGGGTTCAATTGCCCGGTTTCACCCAAAGCCGCTCCCAGCAGATTTCGTAACACGGGGTCATTCGGTTTGGCTTTAACGGCAGCTCGCAATCTGGGCAACGCCGTCGCCGCAGAAGGCGCTTTTGGTTGAGTCCCCCCTGTGCGTGGCTTTTTGGCCGTTTGGGCTTTGACAAAACTGGCTTCGCTCAAAAGAAAACAGGCCATCAGAAAGCAGATTGCTCGTAGCAGAAATCGCATAAAAATATCCTCTGAAAAATTCGTGTTTGAGTGCATTAAGTTGTAACCCAACAAGGCTGACTTGCGCTACCTAGCTCGGAGGTTCTGTGTTATTCATTTGACCGATGAATCCCGTAAAGAAAACCTGTTTGACGTTTGCATTGCTGTTGACGTTCTTTCAACCCGGCGTATTAGCCAGGAATTATTTGAAAGACCGATACCGCAGCGATGTTTGCTCGCCGATCAAAGTCCGAAATCCAGAAGGCAATTACATTATCCCAGGCGCACGGGGGGATATTGTTTATCGCCTGGTAAACGGCGTCGAATTGTCGCTGGACGCTTATGTGCAAAAAAGCGGCGACAAACGCCCGGCTGTTGTAGTGATTCACGGAGGCAATTGGGACTCCGGCAGTCGGGTCAGTTTTGTCGGTCAGTTTCTGGAACTGCTGACTGCATCCGGTTACAACTGGTTTTCGATTGATTATCGAAAAGGAGGGCTGAGCCGTTCCGCTGAATCTGTTGACGACATTCGCGCCGCGGTTGAATTCATTCGCTGTCACGCGCGGGAATATCGGATTGACGCCAACAACATCGTTTTATTAGGCGAAGACACCGGAGCAACTCTGGCGTTGATGGCCGCTGAAAAAGCTCCCGGCGTCAAAGCCATAGTCAGTATTGGCGGCGTTTACCAACCTGCGACTCTTAACTCCCAACTCCCAACTTTGGTCATTCACGGCGGTAACGATCGCGAAGTCATGCCGCAGACGGCCCAGCAGTATTGCCAGTCATCGCCATTCTGCGAATTCGTCATCGTTGATGGAGCGATTCATCGCGCCGAAAACTGGTGGCCTTCGCAATGGAGCTATAAACAGAAACTCGTTGATTGGCTGGCGAAGCAAACGAAACTGGCCAAAGCCGACCATCAGCCTTACTCCACCAATCTGAAAAAAGACATTGTTTTCAGCCCGCGCCACGGTTTGAAGTTGGATGCTTACTTGCCAGCAGGCAAATCGCCACGCCCGGCTGTGATTATCGCTCACGGCGGTGGCTGGGAAGCTGGAGACAAAGTCACTTACGCCACGCCTCTGTTTGAGCCACTGGCTAAAGCTGGTTTCGCGTGGTTCTCGATTGATTACCGGCTGACTCCGCAGGTTCGTAACGAAAACCAGTTGGAAGATTTGCGAGAAGCGATTCGCTTTGTTCGATCTAACGCTAAACGATTCAAAGTTGACCCAAACCGAATAGCGATTTTGGGCGAATCGGCCAGCGGGCAAATGGTTGCTCAACTGGCGACGGAAAAAATTTCAGGAGTCGCGGCAGTTGTTTCATTTTACGGTGTTTATGATTTTCTGCCGATGGCTACAAGCTTTGCGCCGCGTTCGATTCCGGCGCGGCTGTTCGGCGTCACAGAACTGAGCGATCAAACCCGCGAAACAATGAAACGATTTTCGCCGCTCTATCAGGTCAAAGCCGGAATGCCGCCTTTGCTGTTGGTTCAAGGCACGGCTGACAGGCTGCACGCCCAAGCCGTCGCGTTTGAGAAAGAGCTTGATCAGGTTGGTGCAAATTATGACGCGATTGACGTTGCTGGCGCTCCGCACGGGGTCGAAAACTGGGAAGGAAACGCCGAATGGTTGGGGTACAAAACGAAGCTGGTTGATTGGTTGAAAGCAAAGTTGAAATGAGAACCTTTTTTTCACTGCAAAGACGCAATTCAACTTGGCCTCTTCGCCGCAATACGGCGAAGATCAAGGGCATTGTTCTTTGTTGTGCGATTACC